>JBGTIS010000313.1:0-14044 GCA_041745535.1 Cyclobacteriaceae bacterium
GCATTATACTGGTAATCGTAGTTTCCAAAGTAATTTCTTCTATCAACAACTAATTGCCATTTATTTAGGGATGCCTCGTCATCCCAGCGCCAGTCAAAATAACTATTTTCCATTTCTACCCAATAATTTTATCGGTTAAATCATCTTAAATCGCATGTGGTAGTTGCCTAAATATATTTCGCTTTGGCAAGTAGCAAAATTATCTATAATACCAGTACATACATTAATTTATGCCTAGAAATTGTAAAGGTGGGATGAATGCTTTCTTATATAGCGCGGATGAGATTGGAAGCCTTATAAAAAAATGTTTAAGTACACAAAATAAAAAAGCCCTATAAATTACTAATTATCAATAACTTACAGGGCATTTTCTGTGACCTCGACGGGAATCGAACCTGTATCTTAAGTTCCGGAGACTCATATACTATCCATTGTACTACGAGGCCTTGTGCCGCAAAGATAGTGCTTTTTTGCAATTCCTAAACTTTCGTAAAAGAGGATATTTCAAAACAGGAAACAATAATTTGTTTTAAAACCTGGCTAAAGGTTTTTCAAAAAAAAATCAAGAGTAGATTTACGTGATTGTGGTTGCGATACATTTCTTTTATGAAATTATAAGGCACACTTTTGGGCAAAGAATAGTTTTTGCTTATTTACTTAATTTAGGTTTTTTGAAAAAACTAGTCAGTAAAATTCAAATAAATCAACTTTTCTTCATAAATTAAACATCTTTTGTTCAGTAAGGGGAAGATTGAAAAGTGCTTTTGTATATGATAAATATAAAATGGAAAAAAGCGATTTACTTTTTATGGGTAATCGCTTTGTGGAGCTGTCAGCAGGATAATGTGGAACCGAAAGCTACCATTCAGATACGGGCGCTGTCGGATATCGAAAAACAGGTGGTGAATCAGTCTAATAGTTTTGGCCTTCATTTGCTCCGCCAACTTAATCAGGATCATCCTTCCGGTAATTTTTTTATTTCTCCTTTTGGCATCAGCATGAGTTTGGGCATGGCCATGAATGGTGCTACCGATAGCACGCTCCAATCTATTAAATGCACTTTGGAAGTTAAGGATTTGGACAACCTGGAAGTAAATAAAGGGTATAACGATCTTATTAATCTGTTGCCGGATATCGACAAAAGGGTGAATTTTTTACCCGCGAATGCTTTGTGCTACCGCCAGGACTTGCACATTCAGGAAATGTCACGCGATATCATAAGCGCTTATTATCAGTCTGCCATTGAAGCGTTGGATTTTGGCCATCAGAAGTCAAAAGATTTGATAAACAAGTGGGTGGAGGATAAAACCAATAAAAGAATCAGAGAATTGGTAAAGGGCACGGAAGCAAATGATGGCATGTACCTGGTAAACGCGACCTATTTTAAAGCTCCCTGGACACAGGCTTTCGACAAAAACCAGACAGCAACTGCTCCTTTTTATCTGGCAAATGGTGAAACTGCTGATATTAATTTTATGTTTACCAATGGGGCTGAATGTTTGCGCTACCAGGACGAAGATATCATGCTATTAGACCTTCCTTATGGTAATAAGCAGTACAGCATGACCCTGATAATGCCAACCGGCGAAACGAACCTTACCAAATTTATGAATACCCTTACACCTGACCGCCTCAATGAATATTATGCCGGCGTCGATACCCTGGATGTGGATATTTACCTGCCTAAACTCACCCTGGCTTACAAAATGGAGCTGCAACCGGCCCTCAAAAAAATGGGAATGGGTATTGCTTTTTCTGATTCCGCCTCTTTTGGGAACCTGTTCCAGGAAACTTCTTCTCTGAAAATTGACAAGGTGATTCATGAAACTTACCTGGAAATGTCGGAACAGGGAACCGAAACCTCCGCTTCCATAGCAACCGGAATCAATCCTAATGCCCAGAAAGTTTCTGTTACTTTTAATAAACCTTTTCTCTTTTTTATCCGGGAAAAGCATACCGGCATGCTCCTGTTTGCCGGAAAATTTATGAATCCCACGCTGAATTAACCGATTTGCGCTTCTTTGCTGGTTATAAAAAGTAACCTGAATGCCTCTGATCTTTTCCGGTGAAAGAAATTACCGCAGCCAAACTCGCAAAGCTCAGTCAATAATCCTAAATTTGACTAACTTTATGAGTTTACCTGTACTTTTTCCTGAATAATCAGGGTAATGCGGTTATCAATTATACTTCTATGAGTCAGAAAGTTTTAAAAATTCATCCGGCAGATGATATCATCGTCGCGCTTGGCAATTTGAAGCAGGGTGAAACGGTTACTTTGTCGCAGGAAACGTTTGTGTTGAAAAATGATGTGCCTGCCAAACATAAGTTCGCTGCCAAAGCTTTTAACGTGGGCGAACTGGTGCACCTGTATGGCATCACCGTAGGCAAGGCCATCCAACCCATCGCCAAAGGGGAGGCCATTACCACAGCCAATATCAAACATGTAGCGGAAGGATACCAGCTTCGGGAACGTAAAACGGATTGGCATGCCCCGGACGTGAGCCGCTGGAAAGGACAGACTTTTATGGGGTATCACCGTCCCGACGGGAATGTGGGCACCAGAAATTACTGGGTCTTCATTCCCATGGTGTTCTGCGAAAACAGGAATCTGGTGGTAATTAAAGAAGCGCTGGTCAGAGAGCTGGGCTACGACAATGCCAAAGGTTATGACGTGGATGTGAAATCGCTGGTGAGCCAGTACCAGCAGGGGGCATCGCCTGAAACAATTCTTTCGGCTGATATTATCTTGACGGCCGAGGAAATTTCCAGCAAACGGGTGTTTCCACAGGTCGATGGCATTAAATTCCTGACCCACGAAGGCGGCTGCGGCGGCACCCGACAGGATGCGCATACCCTTTGCGCCTTACTGGCCGGTTACGTGACCCACCCAAATGTGGCTGGTGCTACCGTGCTGAGCCTTGGTTGCCAGAATGCCGAAGTGAAAATCCTGATAGACGAGATTCATAAACGTGACGCGAATTTCAGCAAACCCCTGTATGTGCTGGAACAACAGAAAAGTAAATCGGAGCAGGACCTGATCGCTCAGGCTATTAAACAAACTTTTATTGGCCTTACCGAAGCCAACCAACTGGAACGGCAGCCCGCACCGCTGAGCAAACTGACTGTAGGCCTGGAATGCGGCGGTTCCGATGGTTTTTCGGGTATCTCGGCCAATCCGGCTGTTGGCTATGCTTCCGACCTGATCACCGCCCTGGGTGGTGCGGTGGTGTTATCTGAATTTCCTGAACTTTGTGGCGTGGAACAGGAACTCACCGACCGCTGTGTGGACGAGGAAACCGCGCGGAAGTTTATCAGCATCATGCGGGCGTACAGTGCCAGTGCCGAAGCCGTAGGTTCTGGTTTTGATGCCAATCCTTCGCCCGGCAACATTAAAGATGGCCTTATTACCGATGCCATTAAATCGGCGGGTGCTGCCAAAAAGGGGGGTACCTCACCAGTAACCGCCGTGCTCGACTATCCGGAGAAAGTGGTAAAACCGGGTTTGAACCTGCTTTGTACCCCGGGAAACGATGTGGAGTCTACTACCGGACTGGCGGCTGCCGGTTCCAATATCATTTTATTCACTACAGGTTTGGGAACGCCTACCGGCAATCCGGTGGCGCCGGTTATCAAGATTTCCAGCAATACCCAACTGGCTAATAAAATGAGGGATATCATCGATATCAATGCCGGTACCATCATTACCGGGGAAGATACCATTGAAACCAAAGGGGAGGAAATATTAAATTATATTATCGGTGTGGCCAGTGGCGAAAGCACCCCGCATGCCGTACGGTTAGGACAAGACGATTTTATTCCCTGGAAAAGAGGCGTTTCTTTGTAATTAGTAACGAATATTTTTTTGAGCCCAGCCGGTGGTATTCAGATAACCGGCCATAATATATTTTTGTAGTAATCAATGGCATATTTAAAGTTGTAAAAAGAAATCGTTGCCCATATAATAGGATGCTATTTATTAAATAGCTATATACAATTGGTGGTAATCAAACCATCCAGAAAACCAATACCTTGCCGCATTTATTGCGGGATCTCATTCCTAAAGATGGGGATCCCGCAATAAATGCGGGGAGCGCAAGTACAATTTTTTTATGTAGAAGAAGCCAGAGCACCCCGTCGGGACAAAAAGAACAAAGCGAAAAGCTTCACTTTTGATAAGATGTTTCATTATCCCAACCAAAGCCAATGGGAGTTTTTATACAGACAATAACCCCGGCTAAACCTTTACATTTTTTTCATTCATTAATGTCCCGTATTTTTATAGACTTTTTAATCTGAAATAAAACTATTGACCAAAACCTGAAACTATGTCATTACCCCAGCTGAACAAAAGCATCATTTCTGAAAAAAAATACCATGAAACTCCCGAACTGAAAGTACCGGATGATAAACTGCCGCGATTGCCCGAAAAAGTGTTGCAGTTTGGTTCGGGCGCCCTGCTGCGGGGTTTTACCGATTTTTTTATCGACCAGGCCAATCGTTCCGGAATATTCAATGGCCGGGTAGTTATTGTGAACTCAACCCGTTCGGGCCGGAGTAACCTTTTTAACGAGCAGGAAGGACTTTTTACCTTATGCGTGGAAGGCTTTGCCAAAGGCGAAACAGTACGGGAATACATCATTAATGCCGCCGTAAGCCGTGCTATCTCTGCCGCCGACCACTGGCCCGAGGTGTTGCGGTGTGCCCACAACCCGGAGCTATCGGTAATTACCTCTAATACTACTGAAGTTGGCATTACCCTGAAAGAAGATGAAGACCTGTCGGCCAGTCCGCCTGCTTCTTTTCCCGGCAAACTTGCCGCTTTTTTGTACGAACGGTTTCGGGCTTTTAATGGTAATGCCGACAAAGGCGTAGTGGTATTGCCCACTGAACTTATTCTGGATAATGGACAGAAGCTGAAAGAAATTGTGCTGGCGCTGGCTGAGAAAAACAAGCTGCCCGCCGACTTTGTACAATGGCTTCAGCAGGCCAATACCTTCTGCAATACGCTGGTAGACCGCATTGTACCCGGCACACCTGACGAAGCGAAGCAAAAGGAAATCAGCGAAACACTGGGATACCACGACGAATTGCTTACCGTAAGCGAAGTATATCGCCTCTTCGCGATTGAAGGGCCGTCATCATTACGGGAAAAGATACCGTTTGTACAAGCCGACGACAGTATCATTATCGATGAAGATATTACGCCGTATCGGGAACGCAAACTGCGCATCCTGAATGGCGGCCATACCATAAGCGTAGCAGCCGGGTTTCTGTGCGGCCTCGAAACGGTATACGATTGCATGCAGAGCGAGCTGATGTCGGCATTTATTAACCGGGTGATGCTCAACGAGATTGTACCTTCGCTGGATATCAACCAGGAGATGGCTAAATCTTTTGCCGAGGATGTGCAGGATCGTTTCCGCAATCCTTTCCTCAATCATAAGCTCATCAGTATTACGCTTCAGTATTCTTCGAAAATGAACATGAGGAATGGAAAAACTTTTGTGCGGTATGCCAGTAAGTTCGGGAAACCACCTGAAATTATGTGCGCGGGATTTGCCGCCTACCTGCTGTTTACCCGTCCGGTTCAGGTAAAAGATGGAAAGTATTTTGGCGAACATAATGGTACGTATTACCCCATCAACGATGATGCTGCCGAATACTTTATGCATGCCTGGGCCAAAGTAAATCTGGGTGAAGATGATGACATCAACCACTTTGTTAGGGAAGTATTATTCCAATCAGGGTTATGGGATCAGGAACTGACCGAAATCAATGGGTTTGCCGATGCGGTTAGTAATTGTCTCATTCAATACATCCGATTGGGTGTTTACCCTACCTTGCACGATCTGCTGTTTCGCTGAGGGCTTTTGGTTGTGACATGTAAGGCAAATGACCTGGATTCTCTCAATTCCGAAAACTTTTTGCCCGATCAATGATTTACATTACATAAACTACTGGACAAGAACACATTCCGGTTTGTCATCCCGAACGCAGGTGAGGGATATTAGAGATCAATGAGCTTTACAAGCTTACGAACTATCTAAGATGCTTCCGTACCGTCAGCATGGCAACAAGATGTGAGGTACAACATTTATAGAACCAGAAAAATCAAATGAATACGCTATGAAAATCCTTACTGCCAAACAAATCCACCGTACCGACGCCGCCACTATTGAACACGAACCCATTGCTTCTATCGATTTGATGGAGCGGGCAGCCCGTGCTTTTACCAAAGCTTTTGTGCGGGTTTTTCCTGACCAGCGGCAACCGGTAATGGTATTCGCGGGACCTGGCAACAATGGGGGCGATGCCCTGGCCGTGGCCCGCCTGCTGCACGAACAGCACTATGCCGTAAGGGCCTTTACCGTTAATACCAAAGATGAATTTTCTCCCGATTGCCAAACAAACCTGGATCGGCTTAGTAAGCTGATTACGGTGTACGCGATCCGGACGGAAGACGATAAGCCGGAAATTCCTGAAAACGCGGTCATCATCGATGGCTTGTTTGGTTCCGGCTTGTCGAGGCCTGCGACAGGCTTGTTTGCCCGCGTTATTGATCACATCAATGCCTCGCAGGCCAGTGTGGCAGCCATTGATATACCTTCCGGCCTGTTCTGCGATGAACCGGTGCCCGATGCGCAGGCAGCCATTATCTGTGCCCGATATACATTCACTTTTCAATTACCCAAAAGATGTTTTTTCCTGCCACAAAACGGCGTGCATACAGGTCACTGGCAGGTTATCGATATTGGACTGAACCAGTACTTTATTGACGATACCTATACCGACTATTTTTATGTAGAGGAAAACATGGTGAAGCCACTGATAAAGAAACGGCAGAAGTTTTCGCACAAAGGCACTTACGGCAAGGCCATGCTGATAGCCGGCGGATATGGTAAAATGGGGGCGGCGATTCTTTGTTCCCGGGCTTGCCTGCGAACGGGCGTAGGATTGCTTACCGTACATGTGCCCGAATGTGGTTACCAGATTATACAAACCGCTGTACCGGAAGCGATGGCGCTGGTAGACGATGATGCCCGTTATTTTTCCCGATTGGGAAAAGACAAAGCTTCCGACCTGTCAGGCTACGATGTGGTGGGTGTGGGGCCGGGCATCAGTACGGAAGAAAAAACAGCGTCGGCCGTAGCCGATTTGCTGCGCGAAGCTAAAAAGCACAATCAGCCGATGGTACTGGATGCCGATGTACTGAATATCTGTGGAAAACATAAATTCCTGCTGAACCTGATACCCCCCCGGTCGATCCTTACGCCGCACCCGATAGAATTTGAACGCATCACCGAAAAGCCAAACGACGATTTCCATCGGCTGGAGCTGGCCAGAGAATTTACCCAGCGGCATAACGTGTACATTGTACTGAAAGGTGCTTTCACCGCTACGGTAACGCCGGAAGGGAAGGTGTATTTCAACAGTACGGGCAATCCGGGCATGGCTACCGGCGGTAGCGGCGATGTGCTTACGGGCATTATTACCTCCTTACTGGCGCAGGACTATGTGCCGCTGCATGCCGCCATGTTTGGCGTATACCTGCATGGCCTTGCCGGCGACCTCGCTGCCGCTAAAGTAGGAGAGGAAGCCCTGATTGCTTCTGATATTATAGACCATATTGGAGAAGCGTATCGGGCCATACAGCAGGAAGATTAGCGCCTAGGAGCGGGTGAGAGATTCTTTATTGCGATAACACAGGCTGTGCCCTTGCTATAAACCGATATAATTAAGCAAGTGGACATAATTTTTCAGGTATCCCCGGATGAGGCTGGGCCGAATGCCGGGGTCTCATGAAGGGGATGCCGGGTGCCGGCCACCGGAATTCGCTGCGTCGGCAGTCCGATATCACTCATCCGGCAAGGAGTACTTTATTACTTTTGTCCACCTGCTTATTACTACTTTGTCATTATAGATAGTATCTATTTAAATCAGTCTGCCTTTGCTCATGTCTTTTCTGGATTAATGCCCAAACTTCCTGCTCAGACTTTACTTTTTTAGGCAAGGTTAGGGCCAAGAACAATTTGATATCGGGACAAGACAGTAAGGGAATCTCATTAGCGTGTGCTACCTTCTGCTCGAGCATGTAATGAAGGGCCATGATCGTCAAAGTAATATGATGGTACCAAGCCCGCCATCCCCTTACCTGATAATCCGTCATTCCCAGGGTATCTTTACAATCCTGGATACCCCGTTCCACCCAATAGCGTTGCATCTGTCGGTACAAAGCCCCCCAATCTGATAAGCACTTTCTATTGACTAAAGCGGTATCATTGGTCAAGCTATATTTTATTTCCTTGCCATCTGTATTGCGGCTGATGATTAAACGTAGCCGTTCTACATGACCATCAGTAGGGCGTTTAGCACTCCATACCCATACTTCTCTCACGGTTACCTGCCGCAGCAAAGGGCCTTTTGTGCCAGCGCGTACCGTATAGGTTTTCCACGCTGTAGCTGGTAACTGCTTTGCTAAGTCTTTTACTTTTAAAGGCTTAGCCCCACTTACGTAACTGGATTTCTTTCTGCCTTTCCCTGATGGTGAAACCGGAACATAAGGTTTAGGGTCTTCTACATACACTTGTGAATCTTCACTTGTATCCATTACCAATAGCTTACCCAGATCCTGTAACCCCTGACGAAGGGGCTTGCTGTTGCCATATATGCTATCACCACCTACCCAATCATAAACAGTTTCCCCTTCCATTTCCCGGGCCATTTCCAAGGCTAACTCCGGTTTTGTGCGATATTGTTGCTCATCAATGGGAATACCTGCTTTATCACACCGATTTTGGTCTTCCGTCCAGGCTTTTGGCAAATACAAGCGGGTATTGACCATACCTACATTGTCTCCTTGGCTAAGGGCGGCAAAAACAGCTACTTGGCCATTGTCTACCTTACCGATGCTGCCTAAATACTGACGGGATACACCCACTGATTTCTTCCCCCCTTTACGGTGCCCACTCTCATCCAGGATCAGTCCGGTCAATGAGGCACCTTCTTTGAATAATTTACTCAAATCTTGACGCACTGCCGAAAGAACTGGCTTATGGTCCCAAGGTGATTCACTGATGAAGTGATGTAAGGACTGATAATCACTATTTTTGATGCGTTCATGCATGCGTTCTATATTGTGCTTCCCTTCGTGGAATAAGCCCTGAAGATAATGTATCGCTTTTTGGGTCTGGCTTTGACGATAAACCTTAAATAGTGAATCATAATGGTTTATATATTCTACTAAACCCGCTCTGCTTAAACTATTTTTTTCATAATAGTCTTACTTCTAAATTTACTGTTTTGTTTAACTTGACAAAGTAGTATTAAGGTGCCGCCACAAACGCCTCGCTATAACGAAGGAAATACCAGTATAAGAAAAGTAAGGAGACAAAAATAATAAAATAAAGTACGCCTTGCTGGATTTATTCCGCGCCGCGGTGGCCGGCATCCGCTTCATGGGACCTAGCGCGGCTACCGCCGGAATAAATCCGGTCGGAGCGCCGACGGGGATACTGCACCGAAAGCGGGAGGCCCCGGAATAAATTTGGGGAGATTGCCCTAAAACTATTGCTCATCTGTTTAAAAGATACCTAAAGCAAGCTTGACCCGGTTGGCAGGTACGTTAAAGAATGCCTGTAAACCGGATGGCAAGCACCGTTTATTGAGCTTACGGTACCCATACAGTAAAGGCCATTACCCGTAGGCAACCATACTATTTGTTGAACAGTATTTACTGATCAACGCATGCCCTGATACCATTTTCGGAATGGTTATAACAAATTTTAAAACGGTATAGACGAAAAAAAAACTGGTTCTGACGATTTAACGCTTCGGTCTTTACCATTCGGGCCTGAGCAAAGCGGAAAAGGAGTGGACAAAAAAAAGCCCTGTACTGCTACAGGGCTGCGATAGATAAAAAAGTTAAAAAAAAGTGTGTGCTAGATTAAAAAATAAAATTATAAACTACTGTTATTATCTTTACTATAGCGTCGGCCGGTTATTATCTAAGCCCGGACAAAATCTAAGTTTTTCAATGTCTTTTGTAATTCTTTTCCCGGGGTAAAAATAAATCGTGACGATTTGATCTTACTTCCGTTTACACCTTCTGCCTTGTCGCTGCCTTCGCTGCTGATGCTGATGCGCAACGAACCCAACTCTCCGAGTCGAATAATTCTTCCCTGGCTGGCATGTTTGGGTATCAGCATCACTACCGATTCTAAAACGCCAATGACGTCTGGTAAACTCATCGTGCTGATTTCCGCGATTTCCTTTGCCAGGTCGCGCAAACTGATTTCACCGGAAGAGCAGGTTGATGCGTAAAACTTTTTAGGAGCATTGGGTTTGGAAGGATTTCCCTTCGCGATTACTTTATAAGATACAGCCATGAGTTTAAAAAATTTGATATTAAAAATTAAAAAATGGGCTGGCAGCAACTTCATCAACCCTGCCTTGCCGTTGGATTTAACAAAAGTAGGCAGGTTTTGAACAGAAAAAAGGAATAATTAAAACCTCCTCTTACAGCAGTAAGGTTTGTTGGGTTTTTGGTAGGAAAAACTTACGGTTAATTCCGCGTTCCACCTAAAAGCGAAGGATTTGGAAACAAACGGGCTTCCTAAATTATGAGTATTTCAGAATGCCTTCCCGCTCATCATCCCTAACAGGTAAGCTGTTTAAAGGTATAGCAAAAGGTAATGAATATAATAATTTATTGGAATAATTTTTTAAATATTATTATCTCAACTAATAATATATAATCATAATTCTGTTTTACAATTGATTAAAAAATGCGTTAATTCGGGTGCATATTTAAATTATGTATCAATCTAAAACACTTTTAAAAATGAAAAAAAGAAGTATCGTAAGTTTATTTACTTTAGCAATACCAATGATGGTACTGACTTCCTGCTTTACTTACACCTATAATGTAGGGAGTGGTCCACAAACGGGAGTAAAAACTGAACAAAAAAATCAATACCTGATCTTCGGATTAGCTCCCATGAAAGTATCCGATCCTACCGTGATGGCAGGTGGCGCTACTAATTACAGTGTAACTATTCAGCATACGTTTGTAGATGGATTACTACAGGCCATTACCTTTGGTATTTACACGCCTACTACAACTACCATTACCAAATAAATTTTCTAAAGTTAAAGGCTATCCAGACCCGGATAGCCTTTGATCCATTCACTGATTTGTTATGGACTGGTTAAAGGTATTATTCTGGGTGCTTCTTGTTCTTTCAGCCATACAATTATTTAATATTTTAATCCTCGATTACGACCGGCTTACCGATTATGGCTGGGGATACCTTACCGGAAGAGTAGTATTAACAATGGTTTTTCTGTCGATTGCTTACCTGATTCACCGTAGGGTTAACAAAAACCAGGAATAAACCTGGATATGGCTGAGGTCGATTTGCTGTAATATCCCCCAATTGGTTATAGCTTTTTGCTGAAAAATACCGTTAATTGGTATAAGGAAACTAAAATCTGTTTTTGATTTTTCGGTATTTTTCATGAATCCAACGCTAAAAAAGATAGGCATCAGTTTGCTGGCAGTTGTATTACTGGCTATCCTTTCCTATGCGATTATTAAAATAAACGCGCCCAGTGCCGATGAAAAAGCTATTGAAAAAACCTATGCCGATCAATTAGACGCCATTCTTTTCTCAGTGAATCAGTACTCTGAAGATGTGGTAAGCAAGTGGGTGAGTCAGATAGATACCCTGGTGGGTTCCCCATCAAAAAGCAAAGCCACAGCTATTCCACCCTTTTTAACCGAGAATACAGCCATCAAGCTTATATTCCTTTCCGACAGTACATTTAATCAGATTCAGCTCTATTCCCAACAATTCGATACCAGCGGCAGCAGCTATCTGAAACCTTATATCGGGCAATTGCTCACCACAAACAAAGAGAAAATAGACAAGTTAGCCAGTTACCGGAAAGCTGGGTACCAGAAAAAACAACCCCTGACAGAGAAAAACCCACTGTTGGATAGTTTGTCTGCCCTATCCTTTATATTGCAAAAAGAGGGGCGCCCTTATCAGGTTTGCGGTTTTTTTATCAATACGGACCTGTTTATTCAGGAGGTGCTGGGACCCCGCATACAGGCTATTACCCAGGACAAGTTTATCATTACGGTAATAAATAAGGCAGACCAGCGGTTTGTATACAGTAATGAACCAGGAGAAGTTCCCGATCTGAATTTGCAAAGCAACGAGCTATGGCTTTTTCCTGGTTATTATTTAAGCATTAGTATAAAAGGGCAAACCATTGAGAAGCTGGCCAAGCAACGCTTTAATACCTATCTGTATCTGATTTTAGGCTTAAATTTTTTACTGATTCTGGGTGGGTTTTTCGTGTACCGCAATATTAAAAAGGAAGTACGACTGGCAAAAATTAAATCCGACTTTGTGTCTAACGTATCGCATGAAATAAAAACACCCCTTGCGCTCATCAGTATGTTTGTAGAAACCCTGCAGATGGGGCGGGTACAATCTGAAGACAAAAAAGAAGAATATTATAACATCTTAAGCCAGGAAACCGATCGGTTAACCAACATCGTGAACAAGATTCTGAACTTTTCTCAGATGGAAGCCGGCAAACGAAAATATACTTTCGAAAGCATAGACCTGAACGAGATCGTGTGTAATGTGATGCAATCGTACGATTTCCATTTGAGAAATCTGGGATTTACCTTTTTGTTTGAACCGGGCAATGAATTGCTACGCATTGAAGCCGACCGGGAGGCGGTGTCAGAGGCCGTGATCAACCTGCTGGACAATGCCGTAAAATACAGCTCCGAGCAAAAGGAAATTAAGGTAAAAACCGGCATGAAAGAAGGATATACCTATGTGGAAGTAAGCGACAAAGGCATTGGCATCGCCCCCAAAGAGCATCAAGCTGTGTTCGATAAATTTTACCGGGTAACCCATGGCGCGGTGCACAATACCAAAGGCTCCGGATTGGGATTGGCGCTGGTGAAGCACATTGTGGAAGCGCACAAAGGGCGCATCGATTTGGTCAGCAACAAAGGCACAGGCAGTACCTTCCGGTTATGTTTTCCTGGTAAATACAGCGTAAGCAAGTTATTACATTTACAATAATATACAGTTATGAGTCATATTTTAGTGGTTGAAGACGAACCCAGCATGCTGATGGGCTTGCGCGATAACCTGGAATTTGAAGGCTACCAAGTTGACCATGCCGACGAAGGCCACCTGGGATTACAAAAAATCTTGTCCGGTAATTACGATCTGGTGCTGCTGGATGTAATGCTACCCAACCTGTCGGGTTTTGATATTTGCCGGGCCGTTCGGAAAAAAGGACTGGTTACCCCTATTATTTTATTAACGGCCCGGGGCGAAGAACTAGACAAGGTACGCGGCCTGGAACTGGGCGCCGACGATTATATTACCAAACCATTCAGTTTGCGGGAACTGTTAGCCCGGGTAAAGGCCGTACTTCGACGAATGAATCATCATGAGGCAGGGCATGATTTCATAAAGAGCCGGGTAACAATTGGCAGGCTGGATGTGGATTTCTCCGCCTATAACGCGAAAATAGATGGGCAGGAAGCGCGCATGTCGCACAAAGAATTTGAGATATTGCAGTATTTGTGCCAGCATGGGAATAAGATCGTGAGCCGGGACGAACTGCTGGAAAATGTGTGGGGGTACCACGAACAACCCACTACCCGCACGGTAGATAATTTTATGGTGAAGTTACGGCAGAAGATAGAACAGAATCCCAACGACCCAAAGCGCATTATCACCGTGCATGGCGTAGGGTATAAGCTGTTGTATTAGTCAGGAGCCCGAAGACGGAAGCCGGAAGTCCGAAGAAAAACTTCCGGCTTCGGACTCCCGACTTCCCGCTCCAAAAACCATGACAACTTTTTACCTGCTTTTACACAGCTTTACCTGGGTGTGACAAGCGGCTATATCAGGGAATTTAATTTTACAGCGGTAATTAAAATTAAACCCCCGATAAACATGAAACCTTCCTATATATTTCCCCTGGTAGTGCTCTTTTTATTTAC
>JBGTIS010000314.1:0-3431 GCA_041745535.1 Cyclobacteriaceae bacterium
CCCTGATTGTATTTGCCATTCCCGATTCACTGGCAGATGGCTCCTATACCATTGCGGTGGTGGCTTCAGTAGGCCGATTTGTAAATGTTGACGCACCCTTTACGGTTGATAATACGGCTCCCCAAATTACAGATTTGAATAGCGAAAACTATTTTCCTGATCAGGATGGTGCTGGTTTTCAATTGAATGTATCCGATGACGGGTCAGGGGTAAAAATTGCTAAATTATTGTTCCGTGGCATTAGAGAAGATATAACTACCGCTTTCCAGACCATGGAGGCTGTACCTTCCACAAACGACAATTATACCTTCCAGATCCCCGGAGCTTCCATTACCGATGACCTGGGATTGGAATACAGGCTGATGGCGGAAGATCAGTTTGGCAACAGTGATACTACTACGACAAAATTCTATTTTAAAGATTACGCCAGTTCTACCAAATCTTTTGTAATGCCCATCAAAGAAGTAGCTGTGGAGAAAAGCCCGAAACAGTCTGACTACAATTTAATTGCTGTCCCTTTTCAGAGTTTTTCCATCAGTGAGACATTTAAAGACTTCGGCACATTTGGGAAAGATAAGGACTGGATGTTGTATGTGTGGAACAGCACGCCTGATCCTGAAACCTATCAGGCAGTTTCTTCCGGCACCCTGGATCCTAAAAAAAGCTATATGCTGATTTACAGAAATGCCGCCGATACTTTAAAACTTGAGGTAAAAGGTAAAGTGATTGATGTAAATCAGTCAGACATAACCTTGGAAACCGGATGGAACATCGTCGGCAATCCATTTCCGATAGACCTTACCTGGAATCATTTAAAAGCGAAAAACGGATTAAATGATGAATTTAAGTTTAAAAAATATGTAGGTGGTCAGTTCAGTGACAGCCAAACCGCTTTCAACAAACTTAGTGGCGCGGCGATCTTTAATCCTTCAGAACCCATCACGATTAAGATCCCCTATAAAAAGAGCGAAACCAGCCGGCTAAAAGCCGAGCAGGATAACGAGAAACTGGCTGCCTTAGATGCCCAGCAGTGGAAAGTTCCCCTCACAGTCAGTAGTGGAGATTTAACCACCCAGGGAACTATTGGCATGAATCCAGGCGCGAATACCGGTTACGATGCATTCGATAATGTAACCGGACCCCGGTTTTTTGATTATCTGGAAATGAATTTCAATCATCCGGAATTCTTTTATCCAAAATTCTCAGCGGATATTGTGCCCCCAGCATCCAGCTTTGTCTGGGAATTTGAAATAGCTTCTAACCTGGATCAACCAACCATAACCCTGACCTGGGACAATAGTTATTTTGGTTTGAACGATCAGCAGTTGGTACTTGTGGATTTGCAAACCCAGCGGGTGATGGATATGCGTAAGGTGACGAATTTCTCCTTTGCGAATGAACCAGAAGCACATCAATTTAAAATTTTCTATGGCGATGCCGAAAATATTCGTGAGACCATGATGCCAGATCAGTTACTGGTAGGTGAAGGGTTTCCTAATCCTATGACGAACATGGTTTCTATTCCGGTTTCCCTGCCAGGTTCGAAGCATGATTATCAGGTAGATATATCCATTTATAATATGACCGGGCAACTGGTGAAAAGACTTTCTAACAGGTTAGCACCTGGTTATCAGATTATTCAATGGGACAGAAGAAACCATGATCAGCAAGAGGTGGGTGCCGGTTTGTACTTTTACCGGGTACAGGTTGATGAGCAAATGGTGCTGAATAATGGTAAAATTATCGTGAGGTAATCGTTATGCAGTTGGGCAAAAGTAATAAGGCTACCATGGTATGGTACTCCTTGCCGGATTTATTCCGGCATCTTCTGCTCAGAATGCGGAAGACCCAGTGCGACTGCCGCCGGAATCCGGCAAAGCCTTATCTGGTCGGCATCGCGCAGGTGGCCCCGACGGGGATACCTGAAAATTTATGTCTACCTGCTTACTTTGGCTTGGAAGGTTTACAGACAGGTATTTTCAATGGTATTAGTTTTAGTTTTCATTTTTTGCAAGAAATAAATTGGTATGCAATCTGAAGCCCCAAAAAATGCCATTACCCTGAGGTTAGATAAACTGCTGGGCCAATGGGCAGAATTTTCTCAATTGCCGCAGGCACGAATTGGCCGGTGGCTGGTAGCGTCCGATGAACCGCAAATGATAGACGTATTTTACGAAACGGAATCTACTGAAAATGGTGAACTACCAGACCTGTTTCTAAAATTCGAAACTCCGTTTACAAATGTCCAACAATATGGCCATGACCTATTCACTACGCTTCGGCAAATGATTGATGACGACCGGGAAGCCATGCGGGAAGAAGGAATAACGCTGAATTTTCAGCCTCTACCTGTTGATAGGAATTTGCCTGGCACCCTCTTATTTCTCAACAACCTGGCTAATCTGGCTGGCAGTATTGAAGATTTGGAAGGTAAGTTGGTAGCCTTTCTTTCTCCCGACAAAAACGACAATATCAAGCAATGGAAACAATGGCTGATTGAGGCCATTGAACTAGGCATTCCTGCTAACCTACGCATCATGGTGGTAGATGCTGAATCCCAACCTGTATTTGACGAATTAGCCCAGCAATATCCGGAACACTGCATCACCCTGCAACCCAACCTGGATATGGCATCAGCCATGAAACAATTGGCATCTGTAGGTAATCCTGGTGACCCATCGGTGCAGTTTAGACAAGCTTTTCTTGCCTTAACACAGGCCGCAGGTACTGGTAATTTAAAGGAAGTACAACAGTTGGCTAGCAAGGCATTGAATATTGCGGAAAAACAAAACTGGCTGCCCATGCAGGTTACCGTGCTTGCCACCCTTGGAGGAACCTATTTAGGAGCTCAACAATTTGATCAGGCCTTCGACATCTACGGAAAAGGGCTACAGGTTGCCAAACAGGCTTGGGAAGCGGGAGAACCATCTGGTGGAAAACTTGCCATACAGGCTTATTTCTCCCAAGGTGCCACCATGATTGCCGCCAAAAAATATCCGGACGCGGCAGCCGTGTATGAGCAGGCAGTACCTGTCGCAGAAAAAATACCCGATTATTTCAATCTGATGGAAGCCTGGCGTATGGCCGGGTACTGCCATGAGGTCAGCAAAAAATATGAGCAGGCCTGGGATTGTAACCACCTTGCCCTGGATGCTGGTGAGAAACTGGATGAGGAAACCCGGGCCAGTTCGGCCTTACCTTATGTGGGACAAGCCTTACAACGTTTGGCCAAAAAGATGGGAAGAAGTAAAGAACAAGCCGCTATTTTTCACCGGATGGCAGACCTGGTGGGTGAAAACTGGCAGGATAAACTATAACCTTAATTTGGACCGCCTATGATGCCCGCAGCTAAACATTACGATCCAATTATGGGGATTGATATCCACATCATCCAACCCCCGGGACCGGTGCCTCCCGTACCCATCCCTCAT
>JBGTIS010000315.1:0-58686 GCA_041745535.1 Cyclobacteriaceae bacterium
CGATGCGATAATTTCAGTCCGCTTTGCAAGGTGTTGTAGGTCAGCGTTTCCTGTCCCAGATAAGCGATAAACAACCGAAAGGGTTCATCCAGCGTGCCAAAAGTAGTGGTACGGTCTTCCGGGCGTACCAGGTACCGGTTATTGGCATAAGACAGCAGCAGCCCCAACTCTGTTTTGTTTTGCTTCCCCAGTTTGTAATTGATATAAGCCTGTATGTCGACAAACCGGGGCAGGTACTGCCCGTTGGTTTCCAGGGTATTCAGCAAATACTGGGAAGTTTTGTACCGGGCACCGATTACGTAGCTGAGCCGGTTTTTTAAGGCACTGCCTTCCAGGTGGGTGCCACCACCCAATAACCCTACCGTAACAGAACCGGCTGTTTTACTGGGTTTTTTATAAGTTACATTGAGGTTAGAAGAAAGCTTATCGCCATATTTAGGCTGCCAGCCTCCTGAAGAAAAAGACACATCACTTACCAAATCAGGATTGACAAAACTGAGACCTTCCTGTTGCCCGGCCCGCACCAGAAAGGGTCGGTAAACCGGAATATCGTTGACGTATACCAGGTTTTCGTCAAAATTCCCCCCTCGCACCGAGTATGAGGAAGAGAGCTCATTGTTGCTGATTACACCGGGCAGGGTAACCAGAATACTGGTAAAATCATTGAAAGCCGAAGGCTGGTATTTGGCCGTTTCCGGATCTATTTTAATAATACCGGGTTGTAACCGGGCATCCCCGTTTTTATCGCCTACAATTTGCACCTGATCGAGGTATCGAACATTCTCTTCCAGGGTTACCAGCAATTCTACGGTATCGGCACCATTAATGGTAATTTGCCGGGAAATAAGCTGGTAATTGACATGCCTGAAATTGATGATAAAGGAACCGGGTGCTATCGGGAGGATAAAAAAGCCAGAACTATCGGTAACCGTACCGCTTCCTAATTCGGGTACAAATACGGACACATCGGCCAAGCCGCCCGCGTCTGTTTTTACCAAGCCCTGCACTACCGGCCGCTGACCAAATACAGAAAAACTTGTACAGATGAAAAAGAAAAGAAATAAAAAGGTAAACAGCGAAAGCTTCATAAGGATGCAGGCTCACCTAAACTTGTACCGAAGGTGTGAGTTTTTTCAAACCTGAAATAGCTTTTTCCGGATCATTGGCCTGAAACACATAACTACCTGATACCAGCACATCGCAACCGGTCTTCACCAGTTTCAGTCCGGTATGGTCATCCACGCCTCCGTCTACTTCGATTAATGTTCTAGCGTTTTTCCTGAGAATCAGGTCTTTCAGCGCGGTTACCTTGCTGTAGGTATTTTCTATAAACTTTTGTCCGCCAAACCCGGGATTAACCGACATGATCAATACCATATCCAGATCGCGGATGATATCTTCCAGCAAAAAAACCGGTGTATGCGGGTTAATCGCCACGCTGGCTTTACAACCAACGGCATGAATTTCCTGAACAGTACGATGCAAATGGGTACAGGCTTCGTAATGCACTGAAATGGTGCTGGCTCCGGCCTGCTGGAAATCTTTTATATACTTCTCCGGATTCACGATCATCAGATGTACATCGATCGGTTTATTAGTTATTTTTTTTACCGAAGCACAAACTGGTATGCCAAAGGAAATATTAGGCACAAATACGCCATCCATTACATCAAAATGAATCCAGTCGGCCTCACTATTATTAAGCATATCCACTTCTTTGCCCAGGTTAGCCAAATCAGCGGTAAGGATGGAAGGAGCCACAAGGGTAGACATCATAGATCGGATTAAAGAATTAAAAAAAATACCGGCTACAGAGAATTTGCAGCAAATATGTATAAACTATTAAGGAATAAAAGTTTTTTGGTCAAAATTTTATCAGCTTCACCATGTCGGCATGGGTAGCAGAAAAAATCTGTAATATGTAAACCCCTGACGGCAGTGAAGATATATCCATGCCCACCTGTTCGTGCCCGGAAACCGTAGAGAAAGTACGGTTGATCAGGGTTTGGCCGGTACTGCTCTGTAAAATGATAATTAATAAATCGCCCTGATATTTTTCCAGCGACTCAATAAATAATTTCCCTTCCAGAATCGGATTGGGATACACATTAAAATGACTTTGCCGGGCACTTTCAGGTTCTACGGAGAGTACCTGCAAAGCTTTATTAAAATCGGGAATACCATAGCCAATTTCATTGTTGGGTACCATGGCGCTGGTGCTTGACATCTTAATAGCTTCTACCAGTTCCAGGTTGGTGAGATTGGGATAATTCTGCCAGAAACCAGCTACCAAACCGGCGATCAGTGGCGCCGAAAAAGAGGTACCATTGGCTGTAGTAATATTGCCATTGGCATCGCCTACCACTGTTTGCAAACCCAATGCGGAAACTTCAGGTTTGATGCGCCCGTCAGCTGTAGGCCCGATAGAGCTGAACGATGCCCGGTTCTTTTCAGCGCTCACGGCCCCAACTGAAAGGATGTTGGGAGCATCGGCAGGAGCAGATACATATTTCCAATTATAAGCCCCTTCGTTGCCCGCGCTTACCACACAAACCATTCCGGCTTGCGTAGCGAAGTTGGCAGCACGGGTAATAACTGTGGTTTCACCGTTCAAATCGTCGTATGAATAATTCATGGAATCGTCGTCGAAGGTGGTATATCCCAATGAAGTGCTGATGATATCAGCTCCCACACTGTCGGCTCTTTCGGCGGCAAAAAGCCAGTAATATTCTTCAATCCGGTATTCCGAACCCGATTCTTCTGTTACACATAACATAATATCAGACCCATAAGCACCCGCTTCAAGTTGCCCAGGCAGGTAAGCCGCGATGCACGACAAAGCTTCGGTACCATGTTGCCCGTACCTGAATACCTGGTCGCTGTTGCCTACGAAATCGTAGCCATCAACATACTGATTATTCTCAAAAATATGGGTAAAGTAGGGCGCCGTATTTACGCCGTTAAATCCTCCATCAAATACGGCTATGAGTTTACCTTTGCCATTAATGTTACGCGCATGCATTTTGTTGATGCCCAGCATTTCATTCTGTAAAAAATTGGCCAGCTCTTCCTGTGGAAGCATTTCAGTCTCCACATCTTTTAGAAAGGTCTGTTTCTGGCCCGAATGTTTTTTTCTTCCACCATTATTACCCGGCCTTGCCAGTTCAATAGAATCAATATAAGGCAATGCCTCAAGAGATTCAATAAGATCGTCGGGGCCTTCAAAAAGAGCAGCATTAAACCATCGGGAAGTATAAATTACCCGGCCACCTGCTTCTTTCAAACCTTTCAGATAGATGGCATTAACTGGAAAATCCTTTTCCTCGATAGGAATGTTCTGCTGCCTTCTTCTTTCTATTGCCCGTTGGGACAAAAATGCTTCCGGATGTTCTGTGGAATAGGCACTGTTATTTTTATCAGTAAAATAGGCTACATATTTATTGGATTGCGCAAAAACACAGGTAACTGAAAAAAAGAAAACGATGCCCACTAACAGAACACGCGCTTTGGCATGTAGCACCAGTTTTTCTTTTTTATGAATTGGCAGGCCCAATTTATTCCTGACCATATGAAATCAGTGTTTGTTTATAATAACTACCAGCTTCAATTACGCCCTGGCCTATACATTCTTCCCGGTCGCAATACTGCAATCTAACGGATTTTTTATAGAAAAGTCCTATGTTCTTAACGTAGGTTTCCAGGTAATTGATATTATTAAGAACTGTATCCTGACTGGTATGTCGCGCTACTACGATTTCTTCATTTAACAAAGACACGAGCGGACTGTTTATTTCATTTATCAAATTTTCGTCTGCCTGGATAAGCGTGAACATTTCTTCCGAGCGACTATTCAGGGCATTGGCATCCCAGGGTTGCTCGGCCGATAGGGGAAACACTAGTTTTACTATCGGCACATTATTTTCTGTTACAATGGCTCGTAAACCATTTTTACTCGTGGTCCACACCGAATCGAGTTGCCACTGCGCAGTTTCTGATAACCGGGAAAACCGTTCCAGCCGATAAGTAATTTCTTCATGCTGATTGGTGTAGGATCCGGCGATTACTTCTTTCAACTGAAAATAGCTGGTATCGGGTGGATTAATAATGCTGTACACAATTTTTTCTACGTCAAAAATCCTGTACTGCCCTACCTGTAATGGGAAATAATCTGAACCGAATCTGGTATCGTTGGGCACCAGAAATTCTGTTGAACAGCTGGTGAGCGGCAAAAAGGCAAGGCAAAAAAATAGCCGATGAAAAGTTTCTTGCTTTAGCAAAGTAAATTCTGTTAAATTCCTTTCTTAAAGCAAGAAACGCACCGGAATTTATTCACTTTTTACGTTGATATCGTTTGCCGGGATACTACGCTGGCTGCCTGCGCCGATTGGCGAAAACTGGAAGAAATCCATCCACCGCCAATCACGTCATCACCTTCGTAGAATACGGCGGCCTGTCCGGGCGCAATGGCTTTTACGCCGTTGCCGAAAAACACTTTCATGGTATCGCCTACCTGTTCTACTACAGCCGGCTGGCCCGAATCGTTGTACCTGATTTTGGTAATGGTATCGGTTTTATCTATTAATTCAGGATATTTCACCATGTTTAGCTTATTCACATACATGCCATCGCGGCTCAGTTCATCGAACGAGCCCAACACCACCCGGTTTGTATCTTTCTGAATTTCAACCACATAAACCGGATACCCCATGGCGATGCCCAGGCCTTTCCGCTGGCCAATGGTATAAAAAGGATACCCCTTATGGCGACCTACTATGGTACCGTCTTCCAGCACAAATTCACCACCTTCCACTTTTTCTTCCAGTCCTTCTACCCTTCTTTTCAGAAACCCACGGTAATCGTTATCAGGAATAAAACAGATTTCGTACGATTCTGATTTTTTTACCAGTTCATCAAACCCCCGATTGGTAGCCATTTGCCTGATTTCAGGTTTGGTATATTGGCCTATCGGGAAAATAGTTCGGCTCAGGCTCTGCTGGCTTACTCCCCACAAAGCATACGATTGGTCTTTGTTCAGGTCTTTTCCTCTGGAAATGATATATCTGCCATTTTCCTGCCTGATGTTGGCATAATGGCCGGTAGCAATATAATCGCAACCCAGTTTGTCGGCTCTTTTTAACAGCGCATCCCATTTAATGTGGGTATTACACAAAACACATGGGTTGGGGGTGCGGCCGGCGATGTATTCATTGGTAAAATAATCGATCACATAATCGCCAAACTCTTCACGTATATCCAAAATATAATGAGGAAAACCCAGATTTACAGCAATGTCACGGGCATCGTTGATAGATTCCAGGCTGCAACATCCTGTTTCTTTTTTACTGCCACCCGCGCTCGCATAGTCCCAGGTTTTCATGGTCATGCCGATTACTTCATACCCCTGCTCATGCAGTAAAACGGCGGCCAGGGAGCTGTCAATACCGCCACTCATTGCTACTAGTACTCTTCCTTTGCTCATCTCGGTAGTTTTAAAATAAAAAAAACGAGCTAATTACTCGTTCTTAACAAACAGCACAAATTTAAATATTATTTCTGAATTAACAGAAATAAACAAATTTTAGCAAAAAGTTTCCTTCACGTGTTTGGTGTAATCGTTTAAAGCAATATCAAACTCAATGCTGGAACGATTCATCTTTTCTAGCGTTTGAACAGCCGCGATTAAATAATTGAGCTTTTCACCTAAATCTATCCCAAATACTTCAAAAGCAAGTGGCTGGTCCTGAATAAGGGCCTGCTCTGCCTGCTTGAGCTCCTCAAGGGTATGATTTTCTACTAATTTTTTAACAACATTAACTTCCATTTCTATATAATAAAATTTTCTTAATTCACCTTTATAAGCTTCCCATTCCTCACACACTTATCAACTTATTTTTAAGCCTTTTTCTAAATAGTTGCAAAAACTATGTCAAACCCATAACTATTAAGAAAAAAATTTTTTCTTTTGATGATCTATAACACTAATGAAAGAAAAAAATTAATAATGTTAACATTATTTTTAATAAATCTTATATAAAGCATAAAGAATGGCTCTGAAAACTTTTGTTAAAATCAATTCAGTAAATAATTTAAGCGATGCCAGGTATTGTGCCGGAATGGGAGTAAGTGTGCTGGGTTTTAATGTAGACCCACTGGCTGATTCGTACATTTCGCCCGAAAAATACCAGGCAATTTCAGAATGGATTTCCGGACCTTCGTTTGCCGCTGAACTGCCTGAGAAAAATAAATCGGAAAGTTTTGAAGCTTATCTAAAACATTATCCTTCCTTTGACACCCTGCAATTAAGTCGGTTTGAGGATTTACTGGCCCTACAGGCGCGGGAAACTTCCATTATTTATAAACTGGTAGCAGATAAAATTGTTCAAAATCCTGCTGATTTAGAGAAGTTTTTAATACAATTTAAAGATTTAGTTCATTATTTTTTGATCGAACTGGATCAGGCAACGCAGGAAGAACTATGGCTGGAAGCCATTATAAAATTATCGGATAAGTTTCCACTGATCCTGGGATTTGGGATCACCGCAGACAATGTTTCGCGCATTTTATCCAGGTCAAGCCTTGCCGGAATTGCCCTTACCGGTGGTGATGAGGTACGACCAGGTTACCGGGATTTTGACGAGTTGGCCGACATTCTGGAAGTTTTAGAGGTAGATGACCAGGCTGGATAATCATGAAACTTTATCCTCCACTATTCTCTTTTTTTCTCGCCACCAATTAGTACCTGAAAAAAAATGGAAAATATTATTACCAATCCACAGCCAATTACATTAAACCAAAGGAAGCCGATTTCATAATTAGAAAATAAGAGTATCACCATACTTTCGGCAACAATCGCAGCCATAAATACCGCATTGGACCGCACGTATTTTATATAAAAAGCGGCCAGAAAAATTCCCAGAATGGTACCATAAAAGAGAGAACCGAGAATATTAATAAACTCAATTAGGTTGTCGAGAAGTGAAGCGAAAGTAGCAAAAAGTATGGCGATCAACCCCCACAAAACGGTAAAGTACTTGGAGGCCATCAGGTAATGCCTGTCGCTGCCTTTAGTTCGCATCGTTCGCTTGTATAAATCAATGGTAGTAGTAGAAGCCAGTGCATTCAGTTCGGAGGAAGAGGAGGACATAGCAGCGGAAAAAATAACAGCAAACAATAAGCCTACAAGCCCTTTGGGCAGGTTTTGCATTACAAAGGTAATAAAAACGTAGTCGGTATCATTGGTTTCGGCATCAGGGTCGGTTTGGGTAACCAGCGCCTTTACATCATCCCGGATAGCCTCTCCTTCTGCCTGCAAGGTGGTAATGTTTTCTTTTATTTTCTCAGCGGCATCTTGCTCACCGGCATTAATGGCTTCCAGCATGCCCATAATAGCAGCTTTCTTTTCCTGAAAATTATCGGCATAAGCTTGTTCCAGGTTGTTGAGTTCATCGGCATTTTCTGAATTAACTACTTTTTCTTTGGTAACTTCATTGAAGAAAACAGGCGGCTGATAAAACTGATAAAAAACGAAAACCATAACCCCGATAAACAGAATAAAAAATTGCATAGGCACTTTTAACAATCCATTCATCAATAATCCTAACCTGCTTTCTCCTACTGACTTGCCCGATAAATAGCGCTGTACCTGCGACTGATCGGTACCAAAATAAGCCAATGCCAGGAACAATCCTCCTGTAATGCCCGACCAAATATTGTAGCGATCGCGAAGCGAAAAGCTAAAATTAACTACATTTAACTTATCTGAATGGCCGGCCACCTGCATCGCGTCGCCAAAGGAAATTTCATCAGGCAATAAACTTATTACGGTAATGCCCGCGATAAACATCCCGCCCATCATAATGGCCATCTGGTATTTCTGTGTTTGGCTTACCGCTTTGGTGCCACCGCTTACCGTATATAAAACTACCAAAGCTCCGATCAGGATAACAGTAAAAGAAAGTTCCCAGTCTAATACCGTAGACAAAATAATGGACGGCGCATAAATGGTAATACCAGCCTGTAAACCTCGTTGCAGCAAAAACAGAAAAGCGGTTAGAATCCTGGTTTTCAAGTCAAAACGGCTTTCCAGGTATTCGTAAGCCGTGTAAACTTTTAGCCGGTAATAAATGGGAATGAAAGTAGCTGAAACAATAACCATGGCAATTGGAAGCCCAAAATAGAACTGTACGAACCCCATCCCGTCGTCAAAGGCCTGGCCCGGGGTTGACAAAAAAGTAATGGCACTGGCCTGGGTAGCCATCACCGATAAGCCGATGGTCCACCACTTCATACTGTTATCGGCTTTTAAATATCCCTCAATATTTTTGCTGCCTTTGGTTTTATAAATACCATAAACAACTATAAAAACAAGGGTACCGAAAAGTATAATCCAATCTAAAATACTCATGAATACATATGGGTAAGAATGGAAAAAAGTACAATCAGAACAATCAGGTTACCAATTACCAGCCAGTACAGATTTTTCCAGGTTTTTAAAATGGGTGGAGGATCATTTTCTGATATTTGAGAGGATGCTGGCGAGATTTCTTGATTCATAGACTATTGGGGTTTCCTTATGAAGGATGGTCAAAAGTAATAAATTTATTAGAATTGATATTTTGTTTGTATTTTTAAATGGCAAAAAAATTTTATGACAGAATTAGAAATTTTTATGTTCTGCCAATCCCATAAACACATCGAAAAGTATTGCCATATTTTTAAGAGATACTTAAAATTTTAAGTTTTATTATGCTAATGAGTGATTTTCAGCGGTATCTAAATTGTTTCTGAATATGAAGTTACCTTCAGAATTTTTATAGTTGCCCTCTTTTATGCGTAATCTATTCACAATTTGCTTCAGCCGGATTATTTGATACAATGATATTTTTTGTATTTTTCCCATAACTGACCATTTTACTAAAAGTTATGACTACAAAATGAAAAGCCAGCTTACGTGTATTATTGTAGATGATGATGTAATGAGCCTGAAGATTATTAAGTCGTTGGTAGATAAAACCGAATTTCTGGAACTAGCCGGAATGTTCGAGAGTGCCCTACCCGCTATTCAATATCTACACCAGTATGAAGTTGACCTTATTTTTCTGGATGTGGAAATGCCGGAAATGACAGGCCTGGAGCTGATTGGAAAACTAATTTTTCATCCTCAGATTATTATGGTGAGCAGCAAAGAAAAATATGCATTGGATGCCTTTCAATATGAAGTTGCCGATTATTTACTGAAACCCGTTGAAAGTTACGCCAGATTTTTAAAAGCCGCTCAGCGTGCCAGGTCTAAAATTGAAGACAATCGTACCGAGATTTTAAAAAGCAATGACATTTATATGAAAATAGACTCTCTGCTTGTTAAATTCAATATGAACGATATTTTATGGATTGAAGCTTTTGGAGACTATGTAAAAGTGAAAACTCAAAAAAAACTACATATTGTGTATGCTACGCTCAAGTCGGTTGAAAAGAAGTTGCCTTCTGACCGGTTTATTCGCATACACCGGTCTTATATGGTGCAGATCGACAAAATCGATAACATAGATCTTGATAATTTACAAATTGACAACAAAATTTTTCCAATAGGCAATTCATACAAAAAACAGTTACTGAAGCGTATCAATACCTTGTAAAAGGTTATTTTGATAAAAGTATATTTTTATATACAAAACTGGTTACAATTTCACACACATTATATACTAAAAGGAGAATGACAAAAGTTATTCAGAAATCTTCAGACAAAGAGATTATTGATGCGATCAAAAACGGGAAGAAACTGGAGTCTTATATCAAAGAGCTATATCGTTTATATTTTAATAGTATCGCTAACTTCATTACTACAAACAGCGGAAACCCTGAAGATGCTGAAGATTTTTTTCAGGAAGCCCTGGTAGTATTTATTGATTTGGTGAGAAAAGACAAATTCAGGGGTGATAGCAGCATTAAAACATTTTTATATGCCATTACTAAAAACTTATGGCTGAATGAGTTAAAAAAGAGAAGCCGGTCGGTGGTGCGTGAAACGGAGTATTTTAACAATACAGAACATGAAACAAAAGTGATACAACATGGTGTTAATGAAAATGAATGGCGCCGACAGGTATTGGCCTTTATGGATAGACTTGGTGACAACTGTAAAAAAATTCTGGTTTTATTTTATTATGAAGAAATGTCGATGAAAGACATTTATAAAGTTATGAATTACGAAAGTGAACAGGTAGCGCGTAATATGAAGTACAGGTGCATGAAAAAGTTGCATGAGCTTCTGGACGAAAACCCTAAAATTAGGCAATCTTTTAAAAATTTGTTGATACATGGATAAATATTCAGAAATAGAAAGAGCCGATTTGATTGATCGGTATTTGACGAAGGGCCTCAGTGCCCAGGAAAAAACGACGTTTGAGCAGATGCTTCAGAATAATCCTTCTTTTAAACAAGACGTAGAAAATATGGAAATTTCGCGTGAAATCATTTTTAATTACGGGTTGCGGGAAGATATCAAAAGAGTTCGTAACGAGATGTCGCACGAAAGCAAGCCTGCTTCAGTACATACTGAAAGAAAATTATTTCCATTATATGCGATGCGCGTAGCTGCCAGCTTATTGTTGCTAATCGCGGCTTTTTTCTGGTTTGAATATGCCACCCTTTCCGGCGAAAAATTATATAATGAAAAAGCCTCAATGTATCAGGCTTCCGCGTATCGTGGAGAACCGACTGATCGCCAGGAAATTAAAAATTATTACCTGAATGGCGATTTTGTAAACTACATCAATGCCTATCAGGCTGCGGAAAACCCTTCTGTAGAAGATATTTTTCTGGCAGGCAATGCCTATCTGCATTTAAACCAAACCGCAAAGGCTATTGAGAGCTTTGAAAAAGTGCTTGAAATTGATGAAGCGTTAAAAGTGCCTCTTTTTAAAGATGATGCTGAATATTACCTGGCGCTTGCTGAGGTAAAACAGGGTAATTACGAAGCCGCCATCCATTGGTTTGAAGGTATTGAAAATAATGATTCACACCAGTATTCGGATAAAGTAAACACAACATATTTGTGGAAATTGAAATTTCTGGACTGGGCCAAATAATTTTCTAAAAGCTATTGTTTAACGTTCAAACTCCTCATTTCTCCACCCAGTTTGATTTGCTGATTTATCAAATAGTTAACTGTAAATTCTATTTCTTTTCCTTCGCGCATAATATACCGACAGTAAGCAGGCAATTATTACCAATAACCCTGCGATGTACCACCACCAGTAATTATGCTGGAAAATGGGCGAAGGGTCTCCAATAAAAATAAAATTAGCCCAGTAAAAAGGATTCCTGAACCGCACATCCGCTTGCGCCAAATAATCCAGTTTTGCCTGCCTCAGTGCTTCATCTTTTGCATATCCCTCCTGCAAATATTGGTGCATAGCCGTTGAAATCTGGCCTGTAGCCTGATCGTCGGCTTTCCAGAGGGTAGTAATTATATTGGGGCACCCGGCATAGGCAAAAGCACGAGCCAGACTTATAATACCCTCGCCGTTTACTAATTGTCCACTACCCGCCTCACAGGCACTAAGCACTACTAACTGGGCACTATCGAGTCGCAAATTATACAATTCATGGGTGTAAAGCCGGTATCCGGCCTGGGAAGAATCGGGCTCAGGATAGAAGGCAATAAATGAACCGGTAGGGTCTTCACTATCTGCTTCAGCATGGGTAGCCAGGTGAATAATCCCATAAGAACCCGCCAGTTTCAGGAATTGACGTTTGGTAGCTTTATCCGCCAGATAAATGCTGCCTCCAATTTTTTCTACTTCCTCTCTGGAAAACTGTAAAGGGTTCATACCGCTTCGCAGGTTACCGTTTCCTTCTCCGGGAAAAGGAGCCATGGCCAGCAGGCTGTTGCTTGAGATTTTGTTTTTTTCTTCCACAGCTTCATCATATAAGGTGGCCGAATACGCATAAGCAATGGTGTAATTCTGAATCAGAAAAGGATCACCGGAAACTTTGGATAATACCTCAAATGGCAGGTAATTCAATTTTCCATCAGGAATAAAAATTAACCTGTCTTTGCCTTGGATAAATTCTTCAACCGGCTGAATAAGTATTTGGTACAATTTGTTGAGTTGCCCGTCATTATCAAACTTCTGGCCTTCCTGGTGCTGGTATAACTGGCTTAATAAATCGGTGGTAATATCGGTGAAGGTCGCGGGTAGCGGAATTTTCTTTACTACCAGGTCGTGTCGGGTTAGCACAAAGGTAAACAGCGCGTTTTGTCCCTGAAAATACTCCACCATAGCCTCATGCCTGCCAATTCGGTGCTGTATATCCGCCATAATTAACGTGTCAGACTGGTATTTTAATTTATAATATTTATCATTTTTTTGCAGCTTACGCATGGTACGGGCAAACATAATTTCCAGGTCGTTCAAGGTTGATTTGTAGGTTTCGGTAAGCGCGGAATCGGTGCTTTCGGCCATTTGTAACCGCAAGGCCGTAATTTGCTGACGAACATTTTTTTCTTCATGCAGCAATGTAGAATCAATGCCCGCTATTTTCTTGATTTCCAGTTCCTTCAGCATTTCTGACAGAATAGAAGCCCGGCTGGATTCGGAGAATGAAAAAGCTATGTATTTGTACTGGGCATCCTTTGTTTTTTCAAATAATTCATACGAAGTAGTAATAACTTCTTCGAAAAGGGGGTATATTTTATTAATGAAAAAAAGTTTCGCGTCATCCGAATCATAACTTTTCTGTATATGCCTGGCTACTGTTACGGCATCTTTATAACTGTTAAGCGCATTGATAAGTAATTCGTTATTATGTTCCTGCTGGTAATACGCGTAAAAGGTTTCCGCTTTACCGTGTAATATTTCAAACAACATGGTTAACAGCAACGATTGTGAAAGATCTTTCGGATTATGGACAATGGCGGTATCAGAAAAATTAAACGAAACATTGATCAAAGCTTCCTGGTACAGTTGTAATGCCTGGGCAAAATTGTCTGCCGCTTTTTCTACCATTGCCAGTCCCCATAACCCATTCACTAGCCTGATGTTTTTGTATCCGAAGTTTTCCTTGTTTTCCTCAACAGATTTTGTAAAATAGTACCGGGCCGAATCTAAGCGGTTCTGCTGTAAAAATACTTCCCCTATGTTATTGTACGCCGCCAGCTGTATATAAATTGATTCGCTTGCGGAAGCTTTTTTTAAATATAAAAGCGCGCTATCAAATTGTTGGGTCTCTTTAAGCGCTAACCCGAGGTTCTGAAAAATAAGAGCTGGCACCTCTTTTTGATTGGCCATAATATTTTTGTAATTATTAATGGCATCATCGTAATGTCCTAATCTGAGATTGGCCATCGCGATGTTATTGGTATAAATTAAATGCTCGCGACTGTAATCCGCATCAGCGTCCTGTAAAAGCGACAAAGCTTTATTGAAGTATTTGATGGCCAGCAAATAATTTCCCAGATAAAAGTGGTGCACACCCATAGAATTATACAACAGGTTCCGTAAACTCCTGCTTTTCATCTGATCCAAAATATTTTCGGCTTTTACATAATAATATTCAGCCGAATCGAATACGCTGGTATACTGAAAAATATCACCGATAAACATAAATTCTTTTACACTCAGCGAATCGGAATAATAACGAAGATTTTGCTTAATGGCCAGGGCATTTTTGTAAGCCCGCAAAGCTTCCGGGTATTGTTGCAAGGTTTGATACAGCGTACCCGATTTGTAATAACAATCGGCCACCTGAAGGCTATCCGCCTCAGACAGGTACAATGGGATTAACTGTTGGTACAATTGCAGCGCTTCAGAAATAGAAGCCTGGGAATAGGTAGGCTGGTTATACAATGCTTCCGCCTTTTGATAAAGCACCTTGCTTTGGTCAGAATTTTGGGCAAAAGATATTGGAATTTGTATTACCAGCACAATTGAAATAAACCAAAGGAAAATAAATGGAGGCAATACACTTCGAATGGCGCTATCAACTTTCATAAGCCCTTCACAAATTTTATTATAAAAATGTTACAGCAAGAAAATTTTAAAAAGCAGTACAGAGAAGACCTGGGGCCTTCTCTGTATTTATTTTATTAATTTACCCGTTATCTGCTCAAATCCCCTATAATCGGCATGCCTGGTGGTGGAATCATTACTTTTCCTCCTACTATGGGGTATTGGCTTTTCCCCTGCATCAGAATAATCAGGTCTTCCGGAACTTCATCCTGTTTGGCAAACCAGTAAAGGAGAAATTTAAAATTACCAATTACTTCCCTGTCGTTAGAAAATATACGATAATTGATGGTAATTTCCCGTGAATATCCGGAAAAGAAATCGCCCTGAAGCTGCTCCCTTATATTTCTCAGAGTGGCTTTCAGATTCATTGTTCCCAGCGCGGGGTTTTCAAACACAACCGCAGGATCATCTGACTGATAAGCGCCTTCAGGAGCAGGTGTATTTATATTGGCACCAACAATGGGCCTGGCAATAGAATCTACTAAAACAGGAACGCCTTCCACTGCAAACTGTATATCTTCCTGCAACAGCAGAAACGCGTCTACCAAATCAATTCCCTGAATAATCACCTGGGTTGAACAGATAGTATAACCATCGGCTGAGGTATAAGTAACTGTATAGTTAATTCCCGCGATGCTGCTATTTACTCTGAAATATCCGGTTTTGGAGTCTAAGTCAAGCCCTTGCGGCGCTACGGTAAATTTGCCATCAGCGACCATGCTATCCGCAAAAACGGGCTTTACAATTTCAGCTACACTTTTGTCGGAGCTGGGATAAAAGATACTATCGCCATAATTAAATTTACATTCATCTATCAGAGGCTCTTCGATGTACACCGTGGTTTCACAGATCCTTTTTCCATCAGCTGACGTAAAAGTAACGATATACTCCGTCATAATCGTACTGTTGTTTACATTAATAACCCCCGTAAGAGAGTCCAGGTCCAGTCCGGCAGGCGCAGCCTGGTAAGTACCGTCCGGTGTAGTTTCGTCAAACTTAGGCGCTATGAGCTGATCATTACCTGATTTATCCGGAATAAAAACTACGGCTCCGTAGTTAAAACCGCATATGGCCTCTTTTTCGCAATCGCAAAAATATTCGCATCCGGAAGTAAAGATCAGTAATGAAAAAAACAGGATTAAGTAAAATTGTGGTTTTCGCATCTTGTAAATTTTAGGTTAGTACAAATAGGAGGGTAGTTAGTAACCCGAAATTTGATAAATATTGATTGAGCAACAATATAAACAGCCACTTTTATTTAATTTTTAACCCAACGCGCTTCTACCTGATTCGCTAAGGCACATACTCTCCTCGAGTTACCCATATGCTGAACCAATCGTCACGCGAAAGCTTAATTTGATCGGCTGCGATAGCAGATTGAACACGCGCTATATTTTTGGTCCTCAAAATCCCGAGAATCTGAGCAGGATATAACTGAATGCGGGTCAAAGCCATGCTTTAATTTTACTTTTTGGTTTAGAAAAATTTTATACTAAACTTTTTGCTGCTACTGGGTGCTTTCAGGTTCTTCCTTTAATTTTCTCCTCAATATTTTTCCTACATTCGATTTTGGGAGTTCTTTCCTGAATTCAACATATTTAGGTACTTTGTAGGCAGTCATGTTATCTTTACAATAGGCAATAATTTCCTCTTCGGTAAGACTTTCATCTTTTTTCACTATAAATACTTTCACTACTTCAGCAGACCGCTCGTCGGGCACACCAATAGCGCCTACTTCCAGCACCTTTTCATGAGAAGCAATCGTGTTTTCGACATCATTCGGAAATACTTTAAAACCGGAGACGTTGATCATTTCTTTTTTCCGGTCTACGATCCGAAGATATCCATCTTCATCCATCACACCAATATCGCCGGTTTTGAACCATCCGTCGGAGGTAAATACTTTGGCGGTTTCCTTAGGCTGATTCCAGTATTCTTTCATTACCTGCGGCCCTTTGGCGCAAATTTCTCCAGGCACATCCAATGCTACCTTTTTACCGGCATCATCAATAATAACGATATCGGTACTGGGCACGGGAATGCCTATGGTTCCTAAGCGACCTGTCCCATCAACCGGATTCGTAGTAAGTACGGGAGACGTTTCCGAAAGTCCATATCCTTCGGCAATGGGTATACCGGTAGCATGTTTCCACCTTTCGGCTACTGCTTTTTGTACCGCCATGGCGCCGGCACTCACAATTTTCAGTCGGCTGAAATCCAGTTTTTTAAATTCGGGCTGGTTCAGCATCCCATTATACAGGGTATTCACTCCTGTAATTACAGTAAAAGGATTTTTTTTCAGTTCTTTCATAAAGGCCGGCATATCCCTGGGATTGGTGATCAGCACATTTTTCGCCCCGATTTTCATCATGGAAAGGCAGTTTACGGTTAGCGCATACACATGATACAAAGGTAAAGCTGTGATAATCACCTCTTCTCTGTCCTTCAGGCCGGTATACAAAAAAGCTGAAATCTGCTCCATATTGGCAATAATATTCCGATGGGTTAATACAGCACCCTTGGCCACGCCGGTGGTTCCGCCGGTATACTGAAGAAAAGCCACATCCGTATTTTTGATCTCGACCGCTTTCATTTTAACAGCGCTTCCTTTTTCCAGGGCTTCTTTATACATAACGGCGCCTGGAATGTTATAAGCAGGAACCATTTTTTTGATTCGCTTTACCACAAAATTTACCAGCGCGCCTTTCAGGCCACCCAGCTGATCACCAATTTTGGTAACCACCACTGTTTTCAGATTGGTATTGGATAATATTTTTTCCAGGTGGCAGGCAAAATTTTCCAGAATAACTAAAGCTTTAGCGCCAGAGTCTTTGAACTGATGCTCCATTTCGCGGGCTGTATACAAAGGATTTGTGTTTACCACTACAAGTCCGGCTTTTATAATGCCCATCATTACTATGGGATACTGCAACAAATTCGGCATTTGAATAGCAACCCGATCGCCCTTCCGCAGGCTTGTGTTGTACTGAAGAAAAGCGGCAAAATCAGTAGAAAGGCGATCTAATTCCTGATAAGAAACAGATTTACCCATATTCTCAAACGCGGGCAAATCTCCGTATTTGCTGGTACATTCTTGCAGGAAATCTACCAGTGAACTATAGGCATCTGGATTAATATTTTCCGGAATTCCTTCGGGATAGCTTTTCAGCCAAATATGATTTGTTACTTCCATTAATAATCTATTTTTACAATGTTGCTCAAAATTTAGGGAAATCTGGCAAAATGCTTAAGGATTTTTTAATAAAAGTAGTAATTAACCAACGTTTTCCAAAGTTAATCCGCTAATTAAAAACACGAACACGATTGACATAACTTTTTTATATAAGCGCCATAATATCAGCAAAATAAAGGGAGGAAAAGCAAAAAAGGTCACGCAATACATGACCTTTTTCGAAAAACAACATTAACCCAAAAAATGAAGAGCTGTAGGGGAAGGAGTCGAACCTCCACGGAGTAGTTAGTCCCGATGGTTATCAGGATGTATCCTATTGTCTCCACCCCCGAGATAGGAGGGCATGTCTACCAATTTCAACACCCTACAGTGTATATATGAGAACAATTAATTTAGCATATTTGAAATATTTGGCTAAATTTTCATGACAAAAGTAATAGATATTATTTCAACTTAAAAAAAATTTAATAAATTTGATAAAAATTTATATCCATTATAATTTTAGGCCATAAAAATTAAATCAACACCAATTTACCCCGTCAAAATGAGTAAAAATTTAGAAATTGATAACATTGATTTGAAAATTCTTGCCCTTCTTTCGGAGGATGCTAAGACACCTTACACAGAAATTGCCAAAAAGGTCTATGTTTCTGGTGGTACTGTCCATGTTCGAATGCGTAAAATGGAGGAAATGGGGATCGTGAGAGGTACTACGCTGAATATGGATTATTCCAAACTTGGTTACGATATTACAGCTTTTTTAGGAATTTATCTGGAGAAAAACTCAATGTACGATGAAGTAGCTAATGAGCTCAAAAAAGTTCCGGAAGTTGTAAAGATCCACTATACCACCGGCAACTACAGTATATTTGTAAAAATCCATTGTAAAGATACCAAACACCTGAGAGAAGTACTACACGACAAAATCCAGAAAATTGATGGTATTGTTCGGACGGAAACCCTGATTTCTTTAGAAGAAACCCTGAATCGTCATATTCAGCTAGGCGATTAAAATTAATGCTGATTTTCTGTAACCGCGCTTTTTTTACTCCGTTAGCCTAGTTGTTAAGCATTATTTAGAATTTTTCTAAAAAAAGGTTATTAATTGGAACATTTAATTACAACATATGTTGTAATTTTACAGTTAATAACGGTTGATCATTAATAATTTATGAGCAAAGACAATCAAATATTAGAGGAATTTACAAATTCGGAGTACAAATATGGATTTGAATCGAAAATTGAATCGGATTCAGCCCCTAAAGGCTTGAACGAGGACATTGTGCGGTTTATTTCCAATAAAAAGGAAGAACCGGAATGGTTGCTCGAATGGCGCTTAAAAGCCTATCGGCACTGGCTTACCATGAAAGAACCGGAGTGGGCCAATATTAAATTCCCTTCTATCGATTATCAGGATGTTATTTATTATGCCGCTCCGAAGCAAAAAATAAAGCCCAATAGCCTGGATGAAATTGATCCTGAATTAAGAAATACTTTTGAAAAACTGGGTATTTCTCTTCAGGAACAAAAGCGGTTAACTGGTGTAGCCGTTGATGCTGTGCTCGATAGTGTATCCGTAGCAACCACCTTCAAAGAAAAGCTGGGAGATTTGGGAATTATCTTCTGTTCGTTTAGTGAAGCCGTACACAAACATCCTGAACTGATAAAAAAATACATGGGTTCAGTAGTACCTGCCAACGATAATTACTTCGCGGCGCTTAATTCTGCCGTATTTAGTGATGGATCGTTTTGCTACATTCCCAAAGGCGTTCGGTGCCCGATGGAGTTATCTACGTACTTTAGAATTAACGCGGCCAATACCGGTCAGTTTGAAAGAACACTCATTGTGGCCGAAGAAGGCTCTTATGTGAGTTATCTGGAAGGTTGCACGGCTCCGATGCGCGACGAAAATCAGTTGCACGCCGCTGTGGTTGAATTGTATGCCGCCAAAGATGCGGAAATTAAATACTCTACCGTACAAAACTGGTATCCGGGCAATAAACAAGGAAAAGGTGGTATCTACAATTTCGTTACCAAACGAGGCATTTGCGCCGGCGACCATTCTAAAATTTCCTGGACACAGGTAGAAACCGGTTCGGCGATTACCTGGAAGTACCCGAGCTGTATATTAAAAGGCAATTATTCGGTAGGGGAATTTTATTCTGTAGCCGTAACCAATAATTTCCAGCAGGCCGATACCGGAACAAAAATGATTCATATTGGCAAAAACACCCGAAGCAGAATCGTTTCAAAAGGAGTTTCAGCGGGAAAAAGCCAAAACAGCTACCGCGGACTCGTAAAAGTGATGAAAAGGGCGGAAAATGCCCGCAACTTCTCTCAGTGCGACTCGCTGCTGATGGGCGACAAGTGCGGCGCGCATACTTTCCCTTACATAGAATCGGACAATAAAACTGCTCAGATTGAACATGAGGCTACTACTTCTAAAATCGGGGAAGATCAGATATTCTACTGTAACCAACGTGGTATTGACGATGAAAATGCCATTGCGCTTATTGTAAATGGCTATTGCAAGGAAGTACTCAGTCAGTTACCCATGGAATTTGCCGTAGAAGCGCAAAAGCTGCTGGCCATTACACTGGAAGGTAGCGTAGGATAAAAAACCCCCTAATATTATTTGAAAAACAACTGGGAGATCAGAAGTATCCGCTTCTGATTTCTGGTTTATAATAACTACAAACATTGCTATATTATGCTAATTATAAAAGATTTAAAAGCCAGTATTGAAGGAAAGGAAATATTAAAAGGAATTAACCTTACTGTTAAGCCAGGAGAAATACATGCTATTATGGGGCCCAATGGCTCCGGAAAAAGCACCCTGGCCTCCGTACTTGCCGGGAGAGAAGAATATGAAATAACAAGCGGTAGTGTAGAATATTTAGGGAACGATTTATTAGCGTTAAGTCCGGAAGACCGGGCACGTGAAGGTATATTCCTGGCTTTTCAGTATCCGGTAGAAATTCCGGGGGTAAGTACCACCAATTTCCTGAAAACCGCTATTAACGAAATCAGAAAACATAAAGGTCAGGATGCACTCGATGCTGTTTCTTTTCTTTCTCTAATGAAAGAAAAAATGAAACTGGTTGAAATTGATCAATCTTTGATGAGCCGGTCGCTGAATGAAAATTTTTCGGGCGGAGAGAAAAAGAGAAATGAGATCTTCCAGATGGCGATGCTGGAGCCTAAACTTTCTATTCTGGATGAAACTGATTCAGGATTGGATATTGATGCCCTGAAAGTAGTTTCCAATGGCGTTAATAAACTGAAAACCAAAGAGAATGCAACCATTGTGGTAACGCATTATCAGCGATTGCTCAATTATATTGTCCCCGATTTTGTGCATGTATTGTACAATGGCAAAATTGTGAAATCTGGCACCAAAGAACTGGCATTGGAACTGGAAGAAAAAGGTTACGACTGGATCAAAGCCGCGTAATTAACCTTTTTTTTCAATTGTATAAATGCCTTTTATCCCGCAATGGGATCGATTACCGACCTTTTGCACAAAAAATATCTTATTCCCATGAAACAAGTAATCGATAAACCTTCGCGGAAAAAGCCTGCTGAGAAGCTGAAAGAAGCTCTAATCAGTAATTTTGATCAATCGCAGCAGGCACAGGGGAATTTGCTGACTGTGAAGCAAAATGCCCTGAAGCAATTTGAATTGTTAGGTTTTCCTTCTCTTAAAAATGAAGAATATAAATATACGCCTATTGCACGCGCTTTGGAAAAAAGCTTTACAGAAGAAGAAATACTAACCAGCAATACAACACCAATTACCCTGACGGCAGCTCAGTTAAAAGATATATTGCCACAAAAGATTGAAGCCAATGTGCTGGTTTTTGTTAATGGCCGGTATACCGAAAGTTTATCTAAGCTAATCAGTCCGAAAGAGGAAATTGTGATAGAAGAGTTTTCAAAAGCCTGTGAAACGCATGCGCCCCTGTTTGAAAAGCATTTCGCGCAATATGCCAGTATTGAAACAGACGGATTTACGGCCATGAATACTGCTTTTGCCCAGCAGGGGGTTTTTATTCATGTGCCCAAAGGTAAAGCGGTAGAAAAACCTGTAATGCTCTATTTTATTTCTGATACCACCCATGGAAAAACCTTCACCAACCTGAGAAATCTGTTTGTGATTGGCGAAAATAGTCAGGTTAAAATTTCGGAATCTTTCTACACGTTTGGTAAAGAAATCAGCTATACCAACGCTGTTACTGAAATTATGGCAGACCAGCAGGCGATTTTCTCCTATTATAAAATTGAAAGCGAAAGCGATCTCGCCTTGCACACAGGAACTACCCAGATCTATCAGAAAAGAAATTCTATTTCCAACTGTACCACGGTTACCCTCAGCGGTGATATCATCCGGAATAACCTGAATATTTCACTGGATGATGAATACTGCGAAGCCAACATGTTTGGTTTGTCCTTATTAGAAGGCAATCACCATGTGGATAACCACACCATTGCCGACCACCGCAAACCGCGTTCGTTAAGCAACGAATTGTACAAAAATGTACTGGATGGCAGTTCTAAAGGAGTGTTCAACGGTAAAATTTATGTTCGCCCCGATGCACAAAAAACCAATGCATTCCAATCGAATATGAATATTCTGTTAACCGACGAGGCATCTATCAAAACCAAACCCCAGTTGGAAATTTGGGCTGATGATGTAAAATGCTCACACGGCGCCACCACCGGACAGATAGACAATGAACAACTTTTTTATCTGCGTACTCGTGGACTCAGTGAAGAAGACGCACGTGCGCTGTTATTATATGCTTTCGCTTTGGAAGTACTGGAAAACATTAAAATAAAAGAACTGCGTGAGCAGCTGGATAAAATTGTAGCAGCCCGATTACACAAAAATTTTGAATAGAACCATTATGGAAAGTGCCACAAAAAATTTTGAAGCCTCTCCCAAAAATCAAACTGTTAACTGGGAAGCATTAAGAGACGAATTTCCCGTTTTGCGCCAGAAAGTAAACGGCAAACCTCTGATTTACCTTGATAATGCGGCTACCACCCAAAAGCCGAAATCGGTACTGGATGCCCTTAACCATTATTATAGAACCGATAATGCCAACATTCATCGGGGCATTCATACATTAGCGGAAAGGGCTACCCGCGATTTTGAAGACACCCGAAAGGCCATTAGAAGCTTTATCAACGCAAAGGAAGCAGAAGAGGTAATTTTTACAAAAGGAACCACAGAAGGCATTAACCTGGTGGCTTCTTCTTATGGCAGAACTTTTATTGGAAAAGATGATGAAATTATTATCACTTCTATGGAACATCATTCCAATATTGTTCCCTGGCAGCTACTTTGTGAAGAAAAAGGCGCACGGCTGAAAGTAATTCCTATCAATGAAGATGGGGAAATTCTGCTGGATGCGTTTAAAAATCTGCTTAGCGAAAAAACCAAACTGGTAAGCATCGTGCATGTTTCAAACTCGTTAGGCACAGTGAATCCGGTAAAAGAAGTAATTGATCAGGCTCACAAAACCGGTGCTGTTGTACTGGTAGATGGCGCTCAGGCAGCCGCCCATCTGGATTTGGATGTGCAGGCATTGGACTGCGATTTTTACGTATTTTCCGCTCATAAAATGTTTGGCCCTACCGGTGTGGGTGCGTTGTATGGCAAAAGAGAATTACTGGATAAAATGCCCCCTTATCAGGGTGGCGGCGAAATGATCAAAAATGTATCGTTTGAAAAAACTACTTTCAACGATATTCCCTATAAATTTGAGGCGGGCACACCCAATATCGGTGATGTAATCGCATTTAAAGAGGCGCTAACGTTTATCAACCGGTTAGGAAAAGAAAACATCCGCGCCCACGAGGAAGAATTACTGGCCTATGGGCATGAACAGCTGGCCACAATTCCGGGCATCAGAATTATTGGCAATGCCCGGCATAAAATGAATGTAATTGCTTTTGTAATTGAAGGCATTTTTCATTTCGATATCGGCCAGCTTTTAGACACAAAAGGAATTGCTGTGAGAACCGGTCACCACTGTACACAACCTTTGATGGAAATTTATGGCATCGAAGGAACAGTTAGGGCCTCTTTTTCTGTTTATAATACCAAGGAAGAAATAGATTTTCTGACCGAAAGTTTACGAAAACTTGTAAAAATGATGAGAAAATAATTCATGCGACAATCAATTAATCAAATTCAGGATGAAATTATTGATGAATTTTCTATGCTGGAAGGCGATCGCGAAATGGCCACCTATTATGTGATGGAACTGGGCGAAAAGCTTCCCCCGCTTGACGAAAAATTTCAAACTGAGGAACATATTGTAAAAGGTTGCCAATCGAAAGTGTGGGTGGTGCCTGAATTAAAAGAAAATGGAACAGTAACTTTTATGGGCGACAGTAATTCGGCCATTACCAAAGGCCTGGTAAGTTTGCTAATCCGTATTTTTAACAACCAGATGGCCAGTGATATCCTGAATGCTGATCTGTATTTTATCAATAAAATTGGCATGGATCGTTTTATTGGCACACAACGATCGAATGGTTTTGCTGCCATGATCAAGCAGATGAAGCTTTTCGCCCAGGTGTATCAGCAACAGCTGATCGCAGCCAAACAGGCTAACTAACGATTTTAACAATTAAAAATATGAGCGATTCCCAACCTACAGAAAGTTTGAGGGATAAAATAATCGGTGCCATTAAAACGGTTTACGATCCTGAAATTCCCGTCGATGTTTACGAATTAGGGCTGATTTATGAAGTCAGTGTGTATCCGGTAAACAATGTATATGTGTTAATGACGCTGACATCACCCGCATGCCCTTCGGCGGAAGCAATACCTGAAGAGGTAGAAGCGAAGATAAAAGCCATTGAAGAGGTAAATGATGTAAAAGTAGAGCTTACTTTTGATCCGCCTTTTACCCAGGATATGATGTCGGAAGCGGCCAAACTGGAACTTGGTTTTTTGTAACTCTATCTTATAAGTTACGTTACGATATTCATTTAAGTATAAGTATTTAAAATTAACAATTCATCAAACTCAATTATATTATGTATCCCGAACATTTAGTAGCCCCGATGCGGACTGATTTAACCACCGCCGGATTTCATGAATTTAAAACAGCGGAAGAAGTGGAAAACCACCTCAAAAATCAGAAAGGAACTTCTTTACTGGTATTCAATTCTGTGTGTGGTTGTGCTGCGGGAGCGGCCCGCCCTGGTGTAAAATTAGCCTTAAGTCAAACCAACAAAAAACCTGATTATCTCGCGACTGTATTCGCTGGCGTGGACAAAGAAGCTGTAGACAAAGCAAGAGAATATACACTTCCTTATCCTCCCTCTTCTCCTTCTATTGCTTTGTTCAAAGATGGTGAACTTATTCATTTCGTAGAAAGGCACCATATTGAAGGAAGACCGGCAGAAATGATTGCCCGGCATCTATTAGGCGTTTTTGAAGAGTATTGTTAGATAATAACAAAATTTATTTATGTAGGAAAGGAGGTCAGAAGCTTCCTTTTTTTATGTCATATCGCTGACAATTAAGTGTTATAATAATCGCTTATTTGCAAGATCCGGATACCCTGGAAATTTTTGGAGCTACCTCTGTTAAACTCTTACCAATGCAAAATCAATAACAGAAGCATCTCCGGTGTTATTCTCCCTCTCCTACCACAATCATTTGTTTCTCAACTGCTGACACCTGAAACAATCCCAAGCCAAGTCCATTGCTGCTTTTGATATTGGTACGAGGATTGGTGGGAGATGGGCCAAACATGCCTCCATCGCCATTCACCACATTGTTTAAGTCGTTGTAGTACAGGTAAGCATCTCGCGACAATCGATACATTTCAAACCGGCCTGTATCACCCTGCCGATAATATGCCGGTGCTTCCAGGCCATAAATAAATTCTCCAATTAGTTCGTCATCGGCGAAAAAGATGCCATTAGAATCAAAATTCTGAATAGAATCGTTTCTGTAGAATTTAAAAAGATAAAAATCTTTGGTAGCCTGCGGTTCTTTTCCATAAATTTTCAGGCTATAAAATAATCCGGGTTCCTCCGGGTCCTTTTCTTCCTTTTCGTCAATACTCCAGATAAGGCTATCCACTATTGGAGGCATAAAATACATTTTATCAGAAGCCGTAAACGTTTCCCCATTATTGAGCGTAACATTCAGGTTATAGGTTCTTTCGGGTTCTCCCTCAAACTCCGCGAAATAATAGCCTGGTTTCTCAGAAGTTTCCTGGAAAAAATATTCATTACCGGCATCATCCGAAACTACCACATCCGCTCCGCTTACGCCCGGAATAGTATCTGAATTATAAAAACCTACGCTGGTGGTTATTTTGATATACTGCTGCGTGAGTTCATCGGTGATTAGCCCATCAATTACATACCTGGTAGGCGTTTGCCTCAGATCCAGATCAATGGTTTCGGTACACCCATATAATCCTGCAACGGCGAATATAATTATCATTAAGTTTTTCATTTTTCTAAAAGTCTATATTAAGATTTTACAATACCTCCTAAAAACCGATTTTATAAGATACAGAAGGAAGAATAGGAAACAGATATACCATTTTCGCTACTTTTTTATTAGCGTCAACTACATTCCCATCGTCGTCCTGTTCGGCTTCTGTAAAAATGGTGAACGGATTTTTGCGGTTATAAGCATTATACACAGAAAAGCTCCATGATGTTTTCCATTTTCTATTGGCATTTTTCCTGGGCTCATAATTGGCCGAAAGGTCCAATCGGTGGAAATCGGGTAAAAAATATGAGTTTCTACCAGAAAACAAGTCTACCCCGTACCCATCAACCTCATACCGGCCGGTAGGTAAAGTAAAAGGCCGGCCCGTGCTATAGGTAAAATTAGCGCCAACAGACCAGCGATCGTCCAGAATATAATTGGTAGTAACATTCAACACATGCCGCCGATCGTAGTTAGCCAGAAAAGTCTGATCTTTATTTACTTCCGGGATCGTACGCGTGGCTTTAGACAGTGTGTAACTCACAAATCCGGTTAAGTTACCTTTACTCTTCCGTAGAAAGAATTCCAATCCGTAGGCTTCAGACTCGCCCTGACGGTATTCAACCGGTGCATCTTTATTCAGAAATAAATTAGCATTATCGGCAAAATCGGTTACGTTTTGTATTTTTTTATAAAAACTCTCTACTGAAAACTCGTACATATTGTCGCTGAAATTGCGAAAATAACCCACAGCTACCTGATCAGCCAGTTGAGGTTCCAAATAGGGTGAACTGGGTGTCCAGGTATTAAAAGGTACCGGAAGCGTTGAGTTCGACAGCAGGTGAATATACTGTGCCATCCGGTTATAGGAAGCTTTCAGCGAACTTTCGTCGGCCAACATATACCGCGCGTTAAAACGGGGCTCGGCATTAAAAAATGTTTTAATAGTTTCTCCCATCCCATATTTCGTACCGCGAATAACCTGGGTATTGACGTTATCCGGAAAGCCTCTTTCGTTTTTAGCATATTGTTTTATTACACCTTCGCCCACATTCTGGAAAAGCGACAGTCGAACTCCATACTGTAATGAAAGTCTTTCGGTAAGGTGTTGTTCCAGGCCTGCGTAAAACGCGTAATCGTAGGCATACATCTTATCAAGCCGCGTTTTCGCGTAAATAGAAGACTCGCTACCGGGCTCAATGGTTCCGGGTGAAAACCTGCGGTAAGAGGCACTCACACCAAAATTCAGGGTATTACCGGGATTGATATAAAAACCTAAATCCTCTTTTAAAGAAAATTCCTGTAAATTGGCCGTCCACTCAAACTCAGCAGCGGCTTGTTCGCTTCCCAGGGCATAATCGAAGTTACTGGCCACCAGCGTAGTATTGGAAAACAGTTTTTCGCTGAACAAATGGTTCCAACGAAATGTGGTAGTAGCATTGCCCCAGTTAAAACCAAACAAGTCGCCAAACCGAAAAGCATCACGACCCAGATAGGCCGCCAGAAAGATCCGGTCTTTGTTATTAGGCTTCCAGTTAACTTTGGCATTTACATCGTAGAAATACACCTGATTATCGCGTGTATCTTCGTCAGATGAAAATTTCAAAAACAAATCGGCATACGACCGGCGGGCTGAAACCAGGAAAGAACTTTTATCTTTAGCGATGGGTCCTTCCACCATAATTTTACTGGCCAGGGTACCAATGGTGCCGGAACCCGCAAATTTTTTATTATTGCCGTCGATGGTGCGCACATCCAGAATAGAAGATAATCTTCCGCCAAACCGGGCCGGAATACCGCCTTTATACAGTTCCGAATCTTTGATTACATCGGCATTAAATACAGAAAATAAGCCGAAAAAGTGAGAAGGATCGTAAATAGGAGCTTCGTCAATAAGAATCAGGTTTTGGTCGGCACTACCCCCTCTTACAAAGTAGCCCGAAGTGCCCTCCCCTACTGAAACCACACCAGGCAGCATCTGCACCATTTTAATAATATCTGGCTCACCAAAAAGGGCCGGCGTTTTCCGCGCCAGTTCCACCGGCACATCGTTTCGGCTCATCTCTATACTGGAAATGTTTTTATCTTCCTCTTCTTCGCCCCGGATAATTACTTCCCGCATTTCAGTAACTGTGGAAGACAATTCTATGTTAAGCTTTGAATTCGCTTGTAGGTCGATAACTTTTTCTATGGGTCTGAAACCAATATAGCTCCAGTTAATGTGATAAGTACCTGGTGGCAGGGTAAGTGAATAAAATCCATAAGGATTGGTCACTGCGCCGTTAGAGATTTCATCTACATATACGGTAACGCCAATAAGTTCTTCCCCATTGCTGGCATCTTTAACAAAACCGTTGAGTGTGACCTTACTTTGGGCTACTCCCAGGTAACCCGTTAAAAAACAACAGATAAATAGCGTGAATTTTATATACTTCATGATGAGTCAAGTTGAATTTAAGTTCAATTACTATTACAGGTATAAATTCCGTTACCCTACCTTTTGATTTTAAAAAATGGTTATAAAAACCGAATACCAAATAGCACTTCAATAAAGCCCGCAAATTTCAGAATATTAAAGAGATAATAAAACAGAGTTGGATGAACTGTAGAAAAATGAGGACGAAAACTAAAATTCCGCTTGTAAGCAATTTACGATTATTTATAAGTTCAATCTGAAATTATAAATGAAAACCGAAAATAAACTTTACTGTTCAAATAAGATAACCCCAGTATTTTTTTGATCAGATAAAAGCGAAAAACTAATCGATCTTTTTAGCCGGATTACCGAAAAAAGTAGCCCCAGCGGGCACATCCGTTACTACTACCGAGCCTGGACCAACTTTGGCGTTTTTGCCAATTTTTACACCGGCCACCAGGGTAGCGCCGGTTCCAATAAACGCTTTGGCCTGAAGGGTAACCCCTGCCCCAATAATGCTCCCTGCTCCTACCTGTACGTAATCTTCAAGAATGGCCCCATGCTCGATGGTAGCACGGCTGTGAATAATACAGTGGCTACCAATTTTAGCATGGTTTCCGATAATTACGCCCGCATTGGCAAAAATACCATGGGTAACTATAGCCGATTCTGATATAATGGCGGTTCGGTGAATGGCATTAACCGGCATTACCTTTCTGCGCTCCACCAGCATTTCCACAATCTGCTTTCTTGCGGTAGGATCTTCTTCCGCGACAAAAGCCTCACATTTTTTACCAATATATTTCAAAAAACTATCATCGTCGGTACTGCCCAGAATGGTAATGTCCTGTATTTCGGTATTATGTAGTTTTTCATTATCATCCAGAAAGCCAAAAACCAACACGTTATTCGCGCTGAATATTTCAAGGGCGGCTTTTCCCAGGCCACCCGCGCCAAAAATAATTACCGGATTTTCCATAACTTTTTAAGTGCGCAAAGTAAACAGATACTAATTATAGCGCAAAGGGTTAGATTGCATTATTATTGCAATCTTATTTTTAAGTATTAATTAGGCAGTTTTTATGAAGAAAATACCCTTTTCAGCAATTATTTTTTTGTTTTTATCTCACTTTACACATGGTCAGGCTTCCCCTCCGGTAATTTTAATAGAAAACCCCTTTATCAAAGTAAGTGTGGGCGAGCAAAAATTATATCTGATAGAAAAGGATAATATACTAAAAACTTATCCTGTGTCTTGCTCCAGTTATGGGTTAGGGAGCAAAGCCGGTAGCAATAAAACACCCCAGGGAAAACACTTTATCATTACCAAACACGGTAAAAATGCCCCGCTGGGTACCATCTTCGAAAGCCGGATAAATACGGGTAGAATTGCCAGAATTTACACCGACAACACCGACCTGGAAAAAGATGATGTAACTACCAGGGTGCTGCGTTTATCAGGATTGGAAGCAGGCATCAATAAAGGCGCCGGGGTAGATTCTTTCAACCGGTATATTTATATACATGGTACGCCGGAAGAAGGACTCATTGGCAAGCCTGCCTCACACGGTTGCATCCGAATGAAGAATAAAGATGTGGTGGAATTGTTTGATTTGGTAAATACAGGTACAGTGGTATATATTGAGCCTTGAGAATCCATGTACCAAAACACGCTTTTCTGTTTATTTAAAAAGAAATTTTTTTCTAATCTTTCAGTTATATAATAATGAGCACAAAACTACATGTAGGCGACAAAGCGCCCGATTTTGAAACTACCAACGAAAAAGGTGAAACCGTAAAACTTTCTGATTTAAAAGGAAAAAAAGTAGTACTTTATTTTTATCCCCGAGACCAAACACCCGGATGCACAGCCGAAGCCTGCGATTTACGTGACAATTACAAACAACTTCAGCAGCAAGGCTATGAAGTATTGGGGGTAAGTACTGACTCTGAAAGTTCTCACCAGAAATTTATAGAAAAACAAAACTTACCCTTTTCACTGCTTGCCGACACGGATAGGTCGTTGCATGAGCGTTATGGCGTATGGGTAGAAAAATCTATGTACGGAAAAAAATACATGGGCACCGCAAGAACTACTTTTATTATAGATGAAAAAGGTATTATTACAAAAATTATTGAAAAGGTAAAAACTGCCAGTCACGCGGACCAGATCCTGCAAAGTGATTAATGGCCTTTTTTGCCTCAGAGAGGTTTGCATGCACACAACCATGTTTTTATTGAACACAACATTTTTTAAAAGAGCGTTTTTATTCCATTGCTTTTTATTTGGATTGTTAATGAGCGTGCATACCGCTTCATGGGCACAGGTTAAAATACAAAGGCCGCCGGAAAAAACCCGAATGCTTTTTTTGCTGGATGCTTCGGGTAGCATGTTCGCTCCCTGGGAAAACAGCATCAGAATGGATGTAGCCAAACGCATTCTTACTGAGTTGGTTGATTCGCTAAAAGTTGATAAAAACCTGCAACTGGCCCTACGGGTGTATGGGCATCAGTACCACCGCAAATACCAGAATTGTCAGGATACAAAGTTGGAGGTGCCCTTCCGGCAAAATAATCACGACGACATCATTTACCGGTTAAAACAGATTCAGCCGCAAGGGGTAACCCCCATTGCCTATTCTTTAGAACAGGCTGGTAAAGATTTTCCGGCTGATGATGAATTCAGGAATGTTATCATCATCATTACGGATGGCATAGAATCGTGCGGGGGTGACCCTTGTGCGGTTTCTCAGGTTTTGCAAAGTCGAAATATTTTTTTAAAACCCTTCTTGATTGGCCTGGGAATGGAAAAGAATTATGAAAAGGAGTTTTCGTGTGTAGGACAATTTTATGACGCGAAAAACGTTGCCGATTTCCGAAAGGTTCTGAACAAAATATTAGTACAATCGCTTGACGAAACTACCGTATCGGTAGAATTGCTCGATCAGAACAAACAGCCCAGGGAAACCAATGTGAATGTAACATTTGTGAATAATGTTACAAAAGCTCCCATGTATGACTTCATACATTACCGCGATAGTAAGGGCAAGCCCGATTCGGTTACAGTAGATGCTGTACTTACCTATGACATTGTGGTGAACACCATTCCTCCTGTGGGTAAAAGAAATGTGTCATTTGAAGGTGGAAAACATAATGTGGTAAGCATAATGGCCCCACAGGGAAGTTTACTGTTGCGGCAAAAAAATTATACGGATTACAGCAAAGGAGTAAAAGCCATTATCAGGCAAAATGGCAAGCTGCCCATTATCAATGTACAGGATATGGCCTCAATAGAAAAGTATCTGGTGGGCAGCTATGATATTGAAATTTTAACCCTTCCCAAAACGTATTTTCATCAGGTAGAGGTAAACCAAAGCGAAACCACTACATTGGAAGTACCCGCTCCGGGAATATTACATGTGGACCTGGTAACTACCGGATATGGCAGTATTTATCAGGTTTTTGAAGATGGTACCCAAAATTGGGTTACTGACCTGGAACAGGGGAAATCCAGAATTATGATGGCCATTCAGCCTGGTAATTATAAGATTGCTTATAGGGCAAAAGATTCATTTGGCAGCAAATACACTGAAGTAAAAAAGTTTAAAGTAACCTCTGGAAGTACGGTAAATGTGAAGCTGTTCGGCAAGTAATTTTCCTGTAATGCCTTTCCTCAAATATATTTATAAATAGCTGAAATGAAGGTTTGAGAGTTTGATGTCGATAAAATCGCAAATATCCTTCATTTATTTTTTTTTTCTGAAAGTTTATTTTAGAATTGCACATAACCAGCCTATGGACACCATTTGGCCTTATACTCCTAACGGTCAAATTACAATTAAATGGTTGTATTAGTTCTTCCGCTCAAGGGCTAACACTTTACTATTACCATTTTTTTTCTTAATTTATAGTAATGATTTATTGAGAAGTATTAAAAAATTAATATATCCTAACGCGATTTAATAAATCTAAACCGCTGAAAAACAATTAAAATTTTATCCGTTGTATTTATATATAAAACTTATCCATTGTTAAATGAAAACTTTGCAAGCTGAGCAAAAGCGTGTTATCCAGTTAAGAGATTTATTGCAAATGTCTCAGGTGGAGTTTGCTGAAAAAATTCATATTACCCAGGGGGCCCTGTCCCAGATAGAAAACGGGCGGACCAATATATCGCTGGAAACCCTCAAAAAAATTTGCTCCGTACTGAATATCAACTCAAACTGGGTAATTACTGGTAAAGGCGATATCTTTATGAAAGAAGATTCTTTTTCGTCGAGCAAAGAAATACAAAAAGTGATTATCACCGCGGACAATAATAATAAAAATTATGTCCCTTTGGTAAAACAAGAAGCACATGCCGGTTACATCAAAGGGTTTGAGGACACTGAGTTTATCAAAACGCTGGAAGTGTATCAGATTCCTGGTTTCTCGGAAGGTAACTACCGGTTATTTGAAATAGAAGGAGACAGCATGATTCCGGCTATTTCGCCACGTGAATTGGTTGTTTGCGAATTTATAGAGGATTGGGGTAAACTGGAAAACGGATCTTTATGTGTCATTATTTCTGAAGAAGGCATTGTAGCCAAACGTATATACTACTACGAAAACGACAAAAATATATTAATACTGAAAAGCGACAATTCCAACTTCAAAACATTTAGTATGCCTCGATCGCGTGTGTTTGAAATATGGCAGATAAGAGCAAAGATAACTTCTGTATTTGCTGAATCGGGGTCGGTTGATGTAAGCAGAATAGAAAAGCTGGAGCTTGGTATTGAACAACTAAAACTAGAAGTAAAAAGATTGGCTAACCGTTAGGTTAAGCAGGGCATAAGATGTGATTGGATATCTGTAATTTCAGATATTTGTAGGCTCGAAATATATGTTGAATATCGTGCCTTTTCCTAGTTCACTTTCTACTTCAATACTTCCTCCATGGCTATTAATGATATTTTGAGATGAGGTAAGACCTAACCCCATTCCCCCCTGTTTTCCTGTAAAAAAAGGATCAAACAAATTTCTGATATTTTCTTTACTGATGCCGCTTCCATTGTCCGCGATAGTTACCAGTAGTTTATCGCTTTTATTTTCGGTAGTTACTTTCAGCACTCCTTTACCGGGTTCCATAGCTTCGATAGCATTGATAATAACATTGAGAAAAGCTGTTTTTACCAAACCCCAATCCAGCATAATTTCCCCCAGTTTGTTGTTATAATTTTTTTCTAACCGGATTTCACGCAAGCGAATTCTGTCCGACACCAGTTTGAGCGCATCCTCAAGCACATTATTAATAGAATGCTTACTCAAATTCAATTCTTTTGGTTTAGAAGAATTTAGCATTTCAGTAATGAGTTGCCCAATACGATCGGCATTCCTTTTTATTATGTCTGTATACAATGTAATGGTATCGTCTTCGGGTAAATCATCTTTTAGCTGCTCTAAGGCTAAATTGAGGTTGGTAAGTGGATTTCGAACTTCATGTGCTATGCTTCTGGCTATTTTACCAGTCATAGATAATTTTTCGGCGATCAGAAGATCCTGTTCAGCTTTTTTTCTTTCGGTTATATTATGAATAATTCCCTGATAACCATAAATTTTTTCATTGGTATCGTGAAGGGTAGTTACGTTTATCAGGCAATCAACCGGGTTTCGGGATTTTTTTCTTAAGGTGGCCTCAAAGTTTTTGGTTCGTCCCAATTTGCTCAAATTTTCCTGAAACTTTGAAAATTCACTTTTCTCCTCAAAAAGATCAACTACTTCCATTTTCAACATCTCATCTTTTTTATAACCAAATAAGTCGGTCATCGATGAGTTAACATCATAAAATAACTGATCGTTTGAAGCAATAAAGATAGCGTCAATTGACTTCTCAAATAGGGTTCGATATTTTTGTTCTTTGTCGTTCAGTTCCTTTAAAGCTTTAAAATGCTGTATGGCATACCGGATACTTCTTTCCAGCGTTTGTGAATCAATTGTGCCTTTTACCAGATAATCAGCCGCGCCCATTCGCATTGCCTCCAGATCAACCCGCTGATCTCCCTGGCCGGTGAGCAGAATGAAGGGATCTTTACAACCCAAACCAGTGGCTTCTTTAATTAAATCTATTCCATTTTTTTCACCCAGGCGATAATCTACTAAATAGATATCATATCCATTTTGCCTGATGGTATCAATGGCTTTCCAATAGTCAGGCTGCCAGTCTATAATAAAATCGCTGCTTTTTATTTCTGACAATAAATATTTAGTGAGAATGTAATCATCCTCATCATCTTCTATCAAAAGAATCTTGAATATATTTTCTGTCATACCTAACCATTTAACTCATTGGGTAACATAACAATGCCAAACCAATATCTACCTATAGTTTTTGTTACCTCTAATAAGTCGTCGAATGTAACTGGCTTTGATATAAAGGAACTAACGCCCAAATCATATGTACGTAATATATCCTCTTCTGCCTTCGAAGTAGTAAGCACCACCACAGGAATTCTTCGCAGCATGGGATCTTCTTTGATTTCTTTCAATGCCTCACGTCCATCTTTTTTAGGCATGTTTAAGTCTAACAGTATTAATCCCGGGCGAGGCGCGCTTTCAGTTGTGTATGTGTTGCGCTGGTACAAATAATCCATCAGTTCCTCTCCGTCTTCAACAAAATGTAAATCGTTTGCCAACTTATTAGTTTTTAACGCTTTCTCTGTCAACATCCTGTCATCCATGTCATCGTCAGCAATCAAAATGGTGATGGTTTTCAGATTCACACTTTCATTCATGGTAGTCTATATTAATATAGGTTTCTGAAAACTTATCAAATATCGTGAAAATATGATTTTAATTAGAAATGATGTTTTACACAACCAATAGGGGTATAAAATTGGGTTTTTGATTACATTAGCGGTTATTCATTAAAGCAGATAAACATCTACAAATTGTAGAATAAATTACTCACCCTTTCCTTTTTAAATTCTAATTTATCATATTCTTTTTAAATAAAACCCCGTTTGACTGTAAAATTCGTGCACTAATACACCTATTGAAATTCATGGCATAAAGTTTCTATTAAATTACAGAAAAATCAATTGCGAAAACTTACAACGAAGATGGTAAAGAGAGAAAAATGGATACTGATATTTACTTTTGCGGTAATAACCCTCGCGACCTTACCCAATCAGGTTAATGCCCAGGAGGCCCGTACGGGTGTAAAAGGTGGAATTAACATAAGTAACCTGTACATAAACGAGGTAGATGACGAAAATGCCCGCATTGGGTTTAATCTTGGCTTGTATACGCAAATTCCCCTGCTTGGCGACTTTTTGTGCCTACAGCCTGAAATTATGTACTCCACAAAGGGTGCCCGTGCTACTTACGATGTAGTTACTTTTCAGGGTGAATCCAAGTTTAACCTGAATTATATTGATGTGCCTGTGCTGGCCACTTTAAAGTTAGGTGATGCGGCCGAAATTAATCTGGGCCCCTATTTTTCTTATCTGATTGGCGCTAATGTATCGACAGACGGTGAATTGGGTTCAGGCGTATCAGAAGTGAAAAGAGAAAATTTAGCCAAATTTGATGTGGGTTTAACGGCCGGTTTCGCGCTGAATTTTGGAACATTCTCTGTCGGTACCCGCTACAATTATGGCTTACGAAAAATAGCTGACACTTCAGAAGCTGAATTATTTCTGGGTGATGCTAAAAATTCAGTAGCGCAGGTTTATGCGGCGTTCGGATTATAACTAAACAATTTTGCCATTTATTTAATTTATTATACTTAAAACAATTTTTATAGAATTTTAACCATCCTAAAAATTTTTAATATGAAAAAAATTTCAATCTTTATTTTAGCATTTCTTTTAGTTGGAGGGGCCGCATTCGCGCAGGATCAAAATATTTTTACCATTGGACCTAAAATAGGAATAAGTAGTTCAAAAATAAACTTTGATCAAACAGACAGGGTACAAGCAGGCGATGCACGAGTAGGCTTTCATGCCGGGCTTTTTACCCGTTTAACATTTGACAACTTTTATCTTCAGCCTGAAGCCTATTTTATTTCCGCGGGAGGAACGATTAAAATCGCCGATACCGGTACACAGAACTACAACCGGATTACCAAGCTGACTTATAATCGCCTGGATGTACCGGTATTGTTTGGTATTATTGCCGCAGACTTTCTCAGAATCAATGTAGGCCCGGTTTTTAGCCTTGTATTAAATACAGACGCTCGTAATGACGGTACTTTTGAGGACGTAAAGACCAATTATAAAAATTCCAGGGTAGCTTATCAGGCAGGTTTAGGCGTAGATATTGGAAACCTAACTGTTGATTTGCGTTATGAAGGTAATTTAAGCAAATTTGGTACTGGTATAAATGTAGGCAATACTGAAATCGATACCGATTTGAGAGCCAGCCAGTTATTATTAAGCTTAGGATTTAAACTATTCTAGCAACAGACAGATAAAACATAAAAAAATCCACTGGATGATTATCAGATATCATATTCAGTGGATTTCTTTTTTATTGATTATTGAAAAAGTAAAAGCTTTTATAAATTAATATCGTAGGCTTTTAATTTATTATAAAGCGTTTTACGGTCGATGTTCAGTACTTCGGCTGCCCTGGTTTTATTATATCCGGTTTTCTCCAGCACACTGATAATCGCGTTTCTTTCCGCGTTTTCAGAAACACTCTTCAGGTTGGTAGGATCAAATTCGTCATCCATATTATTATCAAAGAAAGTAGGGGAAATTATTTCCTGAGGCAACGATTCCAGCGTAACCAGGTTTCCCAAGGTAAGCAACACCGATCTTTTTACCACGTTTTGAAGTTCGCGTAAGTTTCCATGCCAGTAATGATCTTTAAGCTTTTCTTTTACCTCTTCATCAAAGCCCTCTACTGATTTCCCTAACTGGTCATTGGCGAGTTCCAGGAAATGATCAGCAAACAATAAAATGTCGGCTTTGCGCTCACGCAAAGGAGAAAGTTCAATTTTAAATTCGTTCAGCCTGTGGTAAAGGTCTTCTCTGAATTTGCCTTCACGCACCGATTCTTTCAAATCTTCGTTGGTAGCGGCAATAATTCTGACATCGATAGAAATATCAGTTACGCCCCCTATTTTTTTGATTTTTCTTTCCTGAAGCACCCGCAACAACCGCATTTGGTTTTCATAAGAAAGGTTACCGATTTCATCCAGAAAAAGGGTGCCTCCATCCGCTATTTCGAAACTTCCTTTCTTATCGGCAATAGCACCGGTAAAAGACCCCTTTAAATGCCCGAAAAGCTCGCTACCAGCGAGTTCCTTGGGTAAGGCCCCACAGTCGATAGCCACGAAAGGCTTACTGCCTCTGGGGCTATTCTGATGGATGGCATTGGCCACAAATTCTTTTCCTGTTCCGGTCTCTCCAATAATGATGACCGACATGTTGGTAGGGGCAATCAGGTTAATATGTTTCTGAAGTACTTCGGCCGCACGGCTTTTCCCGAACAGATACTTCTTGCTTTTGGCGGTTTTTCCGCGATCATCTTCTTTAGATGAAACAACAGAAGCTTTTTCAGCCTTTTTGGCTAACGCGTTTTTAATAGTATGCAGTATTTCGTCGGGGTACAGGGGTTTTGTCACATAATCGTAGGCGCCGTGTTTTACCGTTAATACGGCCGTTTTTACGTCGGAATAGCCGGTTATGATAATCACTGCTGTTTCCGGACTTAAAATTTTAATTTTCTGTAATACTTCTAACCCATTTGCGTCAGGTAGTTTAAAGTCACAAAGCACAAGATCATATTTTGTTTCGCGTACAGTTTGAAGTGCTTCGGAAGCCCGGTGGGCCGTTGAGGTACTGAAATTATTTTTGGTAAGAAATCTGTCTAAGAGCATACAGATGTCCTTGTCATCATCAACAATCAGGATTTTTTCCATTTTTTCACGAGCGGTTTAATAGTAATGTCTTTAACAAAAATGCCTATATTTCTACTGTTTCCAATGCTTCTTCAATTTTTTGTCTGTTAAAAGGTTTGCCAATGAAAAAATCTACGCCTTCTCTACTAGCCCGCTGCCTTTCGCTTACTCCGTCATAAGCGCTAATTATTATTATTTTTACATAATAATCTGATGACCTTATTTTAGGAATAATTTCAAACCCAACACCATCGGGTAAGTTTAAATCTAAAAATATGGCATGGAAGGCGGTGTCTTCCAATTGTTTTAGCCCATCTTCCAAGTTATAAGCACATTTAGTTTCATAACCATACTTTCTTAAAATTCCTGACAACAAAAGGCATATTTCCTCCTCATCATCCACTATCAAAATACTTTTTTTAAGCATATATTAAGAAATTAAAATCTATCATTTCGCAAATTGGGTTTGTTAAGAAACATTAAAAATAGTGCCCTTAACCGCAAGGCGGTTTCTATTTTTTCGGAACCCTCGTTATTTGCTTAAAATCAATTGATTTACTGGAAATTAAGAAAAATACATGCTTATTAAGTTCAAATTTACAAATCTCTACTATAATAATAACTATAATTTTTTAATAATCGTAGAAAATTTTCTACAAACAAGGGTATTAATTGCTCATCGAAAATCTCGCGCATTACCGTAGCTTTTAAAAAGTACAGAGAATGGAAACAATTTCTTACTATAGCTGCCTGATTTTATTATTGGCACACCTTTTTCCTAAAGATTAGCTGGAATCGACAAACACTAAACTTTTATGGACCTTCTTTTCTTAATCGTAATTATTCTGGTAATTGGATGGTTGCTGGGTTTTTTTGTTTTTGATGCAGGTGCCCTTATTCACATTATACTGGTAGCTGCCATAATAGCTTTACTATTACGACTAATTCGTGGCCCTAGGTAAAGTTTAAGTGTTATAACTGATTTTTTGGATATTGAAAAATGGTAAAGCATGACTACAACAAAATTTAGAAATTTGTCCATGAGCATACAGTCATCGTATTTGTGGATTAGCGGAGAATATTTAGGAAAAATTGATGACAATTCTACCACCTTTATTCTCTATGCCCTGTATGGTTTTTTTGTGGAAGTAGAGTTCGCCCCTGATTCTGATCAGGTAGAAAACATTAAAATTCTGGATGCCGATCAGGTAATCAAAAAATATTTAAATCAAATAACATTACCTGAAAAACTAATTGTTTAGCTAATTTATTTTTTAAAGCAACAACCGAAAAATCCTTCCTGTTTCCACTCCATTTTACACTGCTTTTGTATTGATTTTGATAGCTTGGATACTGTATCCAAATAGGTGGTGCGTGATATGAATTTTTCATTCAATAAATATTAGACTATATGAAATTTCGAAAATTTAATATAAAACATATTTTTTCTCTCTTAAAGCAGACTTACCAGGAATGGAATGAAGACGAGCCTTTCAGAGAAAGTGCTATTCTGGCGTATTATGCCATTTTTTCTTTGCCTGCCTTAATGATTATTGTTACCAATGTAGCTGGTTTGTTCTTTGACTCAAAAGAAGCCGTACAAGGAGAGATTTCCTCGCAAATTAGCAATATGATCGGGCAGGAAGCGGCTGAGTCGGTTGTAGCCATGATTGGAAATGCCAGCGAAAATAATAATACTATTATTGCTATTGTTATTGGTGTGGGTACTTTATTATTCGGTGCCACAGGGGTATTTTATCAACTGCAGATGACATTAAATAAGATATGGGGCGTTGAGATTAAACCTAAGAAAGCTGGTATAAAAAAGCTGGCCATTGACCGGGCCACTTCATTGGGTATCATACTGGCCATTGGTTTTTTATTATTGATTTCCCTTTCTATCAGTGCCTTATTATCCGGATTAAGCGGTTGGATCAGCAGGCAGTTGCCCGAAGTTTTTGTTTATGGAATGTATGTTGTCGATTTTCTGTTTTCGCTTAGCGTAATTACGTTGCTATTCGCGCTTATTTATAAAATTCTCCCCGATGTTGAAATATCATGGAAAGCGGTTTGGCTCGGCTCAATTGTAACAGCCATCCTGTTTGTAATTGGAAAATTCGCTCTTGGAATATATTTTGGAAAATCAGATCCGGCATCGGTATATGGCGCGGCAGGATCGGTCATCCTTATTTTACTATGGGTTTCCTACTCAGGTCTGATATTCTTTTTTGGGGCAGAATTCACCCAGGTTTTTGCCAAAGCATACGGCTTCAAAATTGAACCCTCCAGTTTTGCGCAACGTACCGCTAAATTCCGGCTCAGAGATATGGAAGCCCATGAGAAAAAAGAAAACGCTTAACTGTTTGGGCTTTATCGCTTAAACTCATTTTACACAATACATATATAGAAAGCCTGAACCACCCTGAATGAGAAGATGCTGGTACAGGCTTTTTTATTATACTTCTTCTAACTTTTCTTTAGCATCTTCCTGCTCTTGTTTATCGGCTTCGGGGACTTTTTCATTTTCCTCTACATTGTCGGTATACACCAGGGTAATACAAATGGGAAAATGGTCGGACCCAATATGCGGTAACACACACAAATCGCAAAGCTTAAAATGACGTGAGTGAAATACATGATCTAGCGGCCACCTGAAAAAGAAATAGTTGGCGTGAAAAGTATTGAAAAAACCACGACCAATTCGAGGGTCGAGCAATCCACTTACTTTCTGAAATAAATTGGTGGTATAAGACCAGGCTACATCATTCAGGTCGCCAGCCACTATTACGGGCATATCCAGCTTTTTAGCCATTTTTCCTACCACTATGAGTTCCGCGTCCCTTTCCAGAGAACTTTCATTCTCAGAGGGGCTGGGAGGCTTAGGATGGATGCCGAAAAATTTGACTACTTTCCCATTTCGCAGGGTAACGTTGGTATGGATAGAAGGCACGTCATCCTCGATTAGAAATTTTACTTTGGAGTTTTCGAGTTTTAATTTTGAATACAATAAAATACCATAAGTATTATTTTGTGGATAATGCACATGGTACTGGTATTTGCTTTCCAGAGGTACTAGGGCATCCTGCCATTTCTGGTCCGTTTCAACCATCAGTAACAGATCAGGATCTACTTTATTAATTACTTCCAGGCATTTGTTATAGTGTTTATTGTACTGTAATACATTGCAGGCCATAAGGGTTATTTTATCTTTCTCTCGCGCATCCCTATCGGCATCTGCTACCTCACAGGAATAGACTGCCGTATAGGGTAACATTACGTACCCGAGGAATGCCGCCGAACACCCTAACAATACCATAAAGCTAATTTCCCAGAAGTTGAAGTTTTCGTATTGTAACCAATATACTAGCAGCCAAACCAAAACTAATATTGAAAGTTGAATATGCATAAAATCAAAAACACGAATCATCCAGTGTTCTAATTTTATAAGATGAATGAACGAACCTACAATTAAAAAAAGCCCGGAAATTATAAGAAATGTCTGCATGAAAAATTAAAATTCCTATGGTCTACTACGATCTGATATAATTGTATAGATGCTGCTATTTATGTATAAATATTAAAAAACGCAATAACCTTTCACTGTCTAGGGAATGTTTCCACAGGATGTAGAAATTACTCATCACCTGGGGGTTCCTGTACTGAATTTTTAACCCGGAACCAACCGATAAAAAAATCACTAAAATCCGATAGCAGGACCTGTTAGATAGGATAACAGAAAGAAATTAGTTCTCTGGCACCATTTTTCTAAATAATAAGGTATAGCCGGAAGCTTTTTCAACTCTGTTTTGTACTTTTTAACTTTTCCGGTTGTTTTGAAGTGCGCGACATCGCCAGATTTTTTCAAACAAAATCGCGGTTTAATCTTTTTTGGATCGGTTCAATCAATTATGCCAGACACAATGCTTATAAACCTGCTTAATACTGAATAATGGAATTTTTAATTGATGTAGGAAAGGTTAAGTCAATTGCTGATAAAAAATAAACCCAGACATTTGCCTGGGTTTTTTAATCTAATCATTCATCTATATTGTTAATCATTGCTTAACTGGTAACCTGCACTGATTAATGCATTCTCTTAACGTAAGTGCCATAGAGGTCACCTTCGTACCAATCCTACCACCAATGATACAATAAATAATACTAAAAATATAAAGAATAAAACTTTTGCGATTCCAGCAGCACCAGCCGCTACACCGCCAAAACCAAAAATAGAGGCGATGATCGCAACAACTAGAAATATTAATGTCCAACGTAGCATAGCAATAGATTTAAGTTAGTAAAAAATTTATAGTGCAATGTGGAAATATCATACCATAATTATGAAAACGGCAACCAAAACCTCAAAATTCAACGATTTGAGCCGATTTTAGAAATCACTTCTAACCACATGCCAAAATCAATTGGTTAAAATTGTGGAATAAAATAAACAACTTTGGGTATTTAAATGGATTGATTTTACGCTCAGATTTCATCACGCGAACATCAAAAAATAATTTACCGGGCACTCACCAAACTCCAGGCAAATACCTTATTCCCCAGGAAAATGCTGATAAGTGGGTGTAAAAAGGCGCTAAAAAAATTTTTATCAACTATGATTGACGCAAAAACACAAGATCGGTTTTTAAGGAAGTTAATACCCTTAGCTTTTGGAACATATATTGATTTATTAGTAGCATAATAATTTTTGTTTAATTAAAATTTTTTGAGCTATGACTAATACGCGAAATGAAAGTAAGCATTTAATTTTATCCGCGACCTCTATTGTAGGTACTGATGTAAAAACTCCAACGGATGAAATTGTGGGTGAAATAAAAGACCTGATGATTGACATCGAGTCTGGGGAAATTGTGTATGCGGTTCTTTCCGTAGATTCTGGGTTTTTAGGAATGGGCAGCAAGTATTTTGCTTTGCCTTGGCAGTCGTTTGAGTTGGATACCGTAGAAGAAAAAGCGATTGTAATGGGTGTTGATAAAGAGAAACTGAAAAACTCACCAGGTTTTGATAAGGACCATTGGCCCACGCATCCACAACAGGATTTTATTGATTCTGTTTACACCCACTATGGTTTTGAGCCTTATTCTACCAGAAGAAGATCTGTAGTATAAAAGAAATAGGGTAAATACAAACCACAAAAAAGGCGACTTATAAAAGAGTCGTCTTTTTTATTGGTAAAAATTTTCATAAAAAACCTGATACATTAGTGAATCAGGCAAATCGCGACAAAACTTAGTTGTATAAAATTACAGTTTGCCAGAATTAGAGACTTCTTTCTTTAAAAATCGGCCCGACCTTTTTACGTACTTCCCGCCTTTGGTTCTTTCAGTAAACAGTTTAATGCCTGCTATAATGAAGACCAGAGGAAACATCAGATAAAAAAACAATGTTCCTACCAAATCTAATATTTCCGCTATTTCCATATCAAAAAAGTTAACTGCTAACCAAATAAAATATTTTACAATTTAAAAGGCAACAGGTTTAAGTGAAAACTTAGGCGAATATTAATCAAAAGCAGTTTTTTGGTATTTCAAAAAGTTGTTTTGGTTAATTTTCCAGCACTTCCTCTGATCCGAGCGTAACATTTCGCCTTACTAGTAATTTAGCTATACCAATGAGTACACTGGTGGTTATGGTCCAAGCAAATGCCTGTTTCCAAGAAGTATCTCTTGAAGCGGGATTTTTTGGTGGATCTTTATGGGTAATTTGTACCCACGCTTTTTCAATAAGTTTACGGGTTACGAATGCGCTTAACAGGGTAGCGCCCGTTATAATCGCGCCTTGTAGTTTTTCTTTATCTGAGTTCATTTTGTGTATAATAAAGTATTAGGTTTAAAAAATTAGGCTGTGTAGGTATAGGTTATTAAAATTACTTTCAATCAATTTAAATTACAAAAAAAGACCCTATTACAACAGTGATGGTAATGAGCAAAGTCAGAATTCTGACGTGATCTCTCTTTGTGTAACTAATCAGTGTTTTCATTTGTTATGGATTATGTGAAACAAAAACTCATTGCGATTTAAATTATCCAATTATTTACCTAACCTATTTTTAATTACACATTCGTATGTAAGGAAAAGATAAATTTAATCGACTTTTATATGTATACGTCAAATTATCTTGCCAGGATCTTTTTTACTTTTTCAGACTAATCTCAAATACCCCTAAAATCAGACCCGGAACATTATTTAAAGGCCAATTAATGGATTTTTAAAGCGCTTCTGGCTTTATCTCTGAAGAAAGCGTTTTTGTAGATATTCATCTACAAATTGTAGAGGATGCATAGAAAATAAGGGCTAATGTACAAAATCGGGTCTTTCTATCACCAACTTGGGAAAACTCCATTATATCCCGGTTTGAGTTCTACACCTTGTAGAAATAATTCCTCAAAAAAAATACAATAAAATACCACCATAAAAAAAGCCAGCCAGCTTAATTATTTACAAATTACTGATAATCACCATTTTGTAACTTATTTCATTTTCCTGTAATATTTAAAAATTGAGGTGGCATAAGATTCTCAATAGCTATTACTGAATTTTTTTAACTAAATTTTTATTCACTATCAAAATTAATTAACATGAAACTCTTATCAGGAATTATCTTAGGCGCGCTTGCCGGAACAGCTGCTGGCGTATTGTTAGCACCAAAAAGTGGTGAACAAACCAGAAGTGATATAAAAAAAGAAACCAATAAGTTTAAAAAGAATTTTGACAAATCGAAAAAGAGCTTTGAAAAATCCTTACAGGGAAGCTTAGATGAACTTAAGAAAAGCTTTAATGAAACTATTGATAAAGTAGCCGCTACCAGTAAGAACACTGCCAACAGAGCAAAAGACGCTGCTAAAGTGTAAAAGTATTTGTAACTATATAATAACAAAAATATCTCTGAAACTTTAAATGCTAAATATATCTGTTAATGGAATTTAATGTAGATAACGCGTTTAAAATTGTAACCGGCAAACTGGAAGATTGGTTCAAGTACTTTATAAGTATGTTGCCTAACTTTGTGGTTGCCATACTAATTATTATCGCTTTCTACTTAATTGCCCGGCTTATAAAAAATCTCACCCACCGCATGTTGCATCGGGTTACTGAGAATGAGGCAATTAATAACCTGTTCTCAACCATTGTTTACATAGCTATATTGGCAGGTGGTGTGCTAATTGCCCTGGATGTTTTACAGTTAGCCGGGGTAGTTACTTCCTTACTGGCTGGAGTAGGCGTAATCGGTTTGGCACTCGCGTTCGCGTTCCAGGATATCGCGGCCAATTTTGTTTCAGGGATATTGATTACTTTCAGAAAGCCTTTTCATATAGGCGATATTGTTGAAACTCAGGGTCATATGGGCCGGGTTACAGAAATAGATTTAAGAACTACTACAGTAACCACTTTTCAGGGTCAGGAGATTTTAATTCCTAACAAGGATATTTTTCAAAACCCTATTTCAAATTATACCAGAACAAAAGAAAGAAGAGTAGACCTGGGGGTAGGCGTATCTTATGGCGACGATTTACGGAAAGCAAAAGATATCACAATAAACGCGGTGAAGGGTATTACAGGATTGGATGAAGAAAAAGACGTAACCTTGTTTTATAACGAATTTGGAGATAGTTCTATCAACTTTACCGTTAGGTTCTATCCTAAAACAGCTAGTCAGATGGATTATCTTACAGCAAAAAGTGATGCCATTATGGCTATTAAATTGGCCTTTGACGAAAATGAGCTTACGATTCCTTTCCCCATCCGAACTTTGGACTTTGGGATAAAAGGTGGCGCGACACTTTCAGAAATGAAACTACCGATACTCCAGGCAAATGGAAAAAACTAACGCGATTATAATTTTATCAATTAATTTAATTTCCGAACATAAAATCTAAAACCATGAAAGTAAAAAACTTTTTAAAATCGAAATTATTAACCTTGTTCACAATGGGTGTATTCGCTTTTACATTTACACAATGCGATACCAAAACTACCCGTGAAGATGTAGCGGACGAAACCGAAGATGTAGCGGATGAAACCAAAGACGCTGCCAATACCGCGGCCGATTATTTTTCTGACGAAAAAGATCAACTCACTACCAAAATAGAAAACAAAATTGATGAGTTGGAAAATAAAATGGAAGCAACGGATGACGAAGCTATCGATAACAAGATAGAAGAAAAAGTAGATGAGCTTAAGACTGAACTGGATAAAGTAAAAAACGCTTCCGAAGACGAATGGGAAGACATAAAAACCAGTGCTAACAAAGCCTTTGATGACGTAGAAGACGAACTGAGCGAACTGATGAGCAGCCGGTAAATATTTAATTTTCTAACCATAAAAATATTCTTTTAAAAGTGTGCATAAATTAAGTATACCCACCTAAAATCTGGTGGGTTTTACTTTTCTTATGTAATGGAAGTTAAAACCTTCTTACATAGTTAAATAATCAAATTATGAAAATAACCCAATTTTTTTTTCTTATAATCTCAGCCACCTTTTTAATCTTTATATCGAGTTGTAGCAATGAGGATGATGTTTCTCCCGACGCGAAGATTTCATTTATTGGTGTCGACAATGACTCCGCTACGGTTGTAGCGGGCGACACCCTCCGCCTTTCGGTTAGAGTGGATAAGGGAGGATATAATTTGCAGGAACTGGCGGTGTATTCTAACATAACCGGAAGTTTTAATCAGGTGGGTACCGGCATCAACTTAAACGACGAGGCTACACAAACCCAGGAAATTTCTTATCCTGTGCCCATTAACGCTACTTCAGAATTTGCCTTACGGTTTGATGTACTACAACAGGACAGGCCTGTGGTAAGTAAAACTATTAATGTAACGGTAGAACCCACTTCGGTGGTTGGTATTGCCGCGGGTAATCCCGATTTTAGCATTTTAGTACAAGCCCTTACCCAAACTAACCTAACAACTACCCTAAACGGAGAAGGTCCCTTCACCGTATTTGCCCCCACCAACGCGGCGTTTAATGCCTTGCTGGATGAAATGGGTATTACCGAACAGGAACTGCTACAAAGTCCTGATTTAGAAAATATTTTAAAGTACCATGTAATTAACGCGGAATTGCCTACCGCTGATATTACCAATGGCGCTGATATTGAAACCCTGTTACCGGGCAAATATATTACCGCCTATACAGAAGGTGGACTAAGAGTAAATAATTCCCTTATTGATCCGGCGGACCTCTCGGCCAAAAACGGAATTGTGCATGTGATAGATAAAGTGTTAACGCCCACCGCCAACATAGATACTTTTAATACAGTATTACTTATGGCACCCATAGGAGTTGCCTCAGGAGAACGTACTTCTGAAACTTTTTTCAGTACGATATTAGGAAGCCGCTTTAGCGTAGATGAAGTAGTTGCCGGAAGTGGTGTTACCTCCGAAGATATTGATTTTGGTTATTATTATGGCGTTACCTCAAAAGCCTCGCTGGCATCTCCGGCCCAATATCCGAATGATATTTATGACCTGGGACCCAATGGCGCCAACTGGAGTACATTGAATAGTACAAAGTTCAGAACCACCACTTTTAGCGCGGAAGCATTTGACGCCATTAAAGAAAATCAGGACTATAAGCTTTCCACAGAGTTTGAGGTGGGAACCGATCCTGAAAATACAGAAAGGGTGACCGAACTGACTGAAGGAAATATAATCGCTTTTAAAACCTTTGACGACAGATTTGGTCTTATCAAAGTTATAGAAGTAGTAGATGGCGATAGCGACGGAAGCTTTATTGGCGCTGCTGACGGCCTTCGGATTTCTGTAAAAGTAACGCGATAAATCCAAAAGATATTTGAGCAATTTATTCATTGTTCAAATTTTGGTTGAAAAATGAGGTTGTTCCTTCGGAGCAACCTCATGCTATATACTACTTGCGCATTCGTAATAATTACTATAACCGGCTTATTTAACTAAATTAATGAAACCTAAAAAATTTCTCGTCATCATCAATCCTATCGCAGGTGGTAATAACAAAGAAGAACTTATTGATTTTATTACCGAAACCTTCAAAAAGAAGAAATTAACCTTTGAGATATATGAAACTTCCGGTAAAAGCGATTCGAAAAAGATTAAGCAGCTACTGGAAAATTTCTCACCTGATGTAGCCGTAGCGGTAGGAGGCGATGGTACCTGCCATATGGTAGCCGCGTTATTAATCAACACTTCCGTAAAGCTTGCTATTATTCCTTTCGGATCGGCCAATGGTTTGGCCAAAGAATTAGGGATTCCCAACAACCCATTTGAAGCCACAGACATTTTATTTTCTCATAAAATCAAAGATATTGACGCTATTTGTATTAATGGAAAGCATTTCTGTTTGCACTTGAGCGACCTGGGCATCAACGCACAGCTTATTGAAGAGTTTGAGAAAAGTGAAAAAAGAGGAATGCTCAATTATTTTAAATTTCTGTTGGAAGAATTACTCAATGTTGAACCCAAGGAATTTATAATTGAAACTGACGGCACTAAAAAAATTATCACCGCGGCCATGGTTGCCCTGGCTAATGCTTCGCGGTATGGCACAGGTGCGGTTATTAATCCAAAAGGTAGTCTGAGTGATGGAAAATTTGAAATCTGCATTGTAAAACCTTATCCGGCATTAGCCCTTGTACCTATTACGCTGGCATTTTTCAATGGTACCATTCATGAATCGGAATACATTGATATTTTCAGCTGCGAAAAAGTAGTTATTAAAAATAAAAGCAAAGCACTGTTACAGGTTGACGGCGAAATTATTGGTAACCCCACCGACATACAGGCTGAAATATTACCCAAGGCAGTTAAAATGCTGATCCCTAAAACCTCCACATAAAATTTAGTTTTCTGGTTTTTTATCCAATTTTAATTTGGAAATAAAAAATTTCTGAAATTAGATAAGAAAAGGCCTAACATTTTTCATTTTTTTGTCACAAAAAAAAATAATTACCGTAAAAAATCATTAGTAATAATAACAGGTACCAGGGTTATTTCCGCACCTGATTTTAATTGATCTTTTCAATCTGATTATTCAACATTAAAATATGCAGTTTCAGCGTAAATAATTAATCAGAATAGGAACGACAAGTTAACTTTATTAAGATTTTGTGCTTTAATTAAATAGCCTTTTATTTTTCTTAACAGGATTAATACCATGAAAACAAAACAATCAATTTATGTTGCCATAGAAAGAAACGAAATTAAAAGCTATTTTAATGGTTGGACCAAATCTTTAGAGAATTTTGAGAAGTTTGACCGGAACAGTATGCATCGCCGGAAGCGGGCTGCTTAATAGCTGATGTTACAGTAATTCTATACCAAATCTTTTTAAAGCTTGATATAACTTTTCTACGGGTAAACCAACTACGTTAAAATACGAACCTACTATCTTTTCAATACCAATCATTCCAATCCATTCCTGAATGGCATAGGCGCCTGCTTTATCGAAAGGTTGGTAATGCTGGATATAAAAGTCGATTTCTTTTTTTTCAAGCGTGCGGAAATAAACTTCGGTGGTATCAGAAAAGCTTATTTTCTTGGATGTAGTTAGCAGGCATACACCGGTTATTACCTGGTGCGTTTTACCCGATAAAGTAGCAAGCATTTGCTGTGCTGACACTTCGTTTTCAGGTTTATTGAGTATTTTATTTTCTACCACCACTACGGTATCCGCTGTAATAATAAGTTCATCATCATTGATTTTTCCTAAAAACCCACTGGCTTTTTTTTCAGCCAGATATAGGGGTACTTCTGCCAGATTGAGGTCAGCAGGATAATTTTCATCCATTTCCTGCGATTTCAAAGAGAAAGAGAGCCCTAAATTTTCTAAAATCTGGCGACGTCTGGGCGATTTGGAAGCCAGCCCAATGGTATAGTTCATTGCTTATTGTTCTGTGTTACTGATAGAGCCAAATACAAATCCGCAAATAGCTTTCGGATAAAAAAATGTTGATTTCTGCGGCAGCAGATAACCATTAAAGCAAATGTTTTTTACCTGTTCGATAGTTACACCATTGGTAATAAGCACCATTTCCACTTCGTTTTTGGCCATTTTATACAAGCAATTGGCAAAACTTTTTTCGTAGTCTATATCTTTGCTGTTTTTCTGCGAATCGAAAGGAATTCGCAATACATTTTGTATAAAAACCAAATGCAGCACGATCAGGTCGGTATGTACAATCTCTTTTGAAAAATCCGCTTCCAACTGATCGGCGATTTCATTTTTTAGTTTGATTACATAACTTTTAACAGGCGTTAACCAACCAAAAGTCCATTTTTTCCCAATAATTAAATCAGGAATATCATGGGCATTTTCTACTTCTTTGATGTAAAAGTATTTATTTGCTTCTTCCAGTAATTGCGCCATTTGATGTGTAGGATGGCCATTTATTAACCGATGGGTGGGCAGTATCTGGAAGTCGTTCGATTCGGTATTGGTGAGGTACATCAAATGGTAATTGTACATTTCCTTGCCGGTATGATTCGGATTTTCATCTGATTTCTGCTTCCGGTAAGCCAGCGAACTTTCGTATCGGTGGTGCCCATCGGCCAGAATTACTTTGCTGAACTTTAAAGTTTCTATAAACACCCGAATTACGGCAGGATCTGTAATCACACTCAGTACATCCCGCACACCCTGATAATCTTCTGTTTCGTATACAGGGTTTTCCATACTTTCATCCATGTAGGTATCCAGGGTAAAGTCAGTATCCGTATACAAACCATGGGTCGGACTTACATTTAATTGTGTGGCAGCCAGCAGGTCAAGCCGGTCGTTCACCGAATAGGGCATGGTATCTTCGTGCCGAAACACAATGCCTTCGTTCCAGTAATAGGCCTTTATCATACAAATGAAACCCTTTCTGACTCGCGTTTTTTCCTGCCCTGGCAAATTAAAATACTGATAATATACGTACAAGCCAGGTATTTTGTCCTGCAAAATTATTCCATTCTGTTTCCAGTGCTCCAAAAGTAAATTAACCTGTGTGGGCTGGGTTTCGTTTCTGGGTACCGACAAATGAATGCTATTCAAAGGATTTTGGTATAGCGCCTGCTTTTGGTTTTCAGAAACCACATCGAAGGGAGGACAAATAAGAGCTCCTATATTTTGAGAAAGTTCCGGATTATACCTCCAGGCGAGGAATGGTTTAATTTCAGCCATGGGCAAAGGCAAGTTTAACAAAGGTGGAATGTTAAAAAATCAAATCTACTGATATTATTGAAGAAATTGGCTACTCAGCAGCTAAATGGTGGTCTTTCGGTTTAAGTAAATAGGTACCCTGGATAGGGAAATGTTCAGAAAATGGCATATTCCTGAAGGTAACGTAATCAATTGCCTTAAACTCTTTGCTATCGTAAAACTGGTTGTCGATGCGTAAAAAAGGGACACTGTTGTTGAGAGAAAACCCAAATCCAAATCCAGCTTTTTCGAATGAATTATCCAGAATCGCATTGAATCGCTGATACACATAACCATAGGGTGTCTCATTAAAGTCGCCACAAAGAATAACCCGGTACGGACTTTTCTGAACAAAATCATATACTTTATCAGCTTGAATATTTCTTCGTAAAAGCCCGTCCTTAAGCCTCATATAGATATTTTTGACAAACCTGTAAAAAGCATCACTATCATAGGAGGAAGGTTTTTTCAGCCGCATAGAATGCAGGTGCACATTGATAATTCGTATGGTATCGTCTCCTATTACCACATCAGCAAAAATTCCTCTATTGTTAGTGCCTTTATCAATAAATATTATTCCCTTATTATAAATTGGGTATTTAGAAAATATAGCGACCCCACCCGATAAAAGGGTTTGCTTTCTCGGATGATATGTACCAGAAACAAATTGATAATAACAGCTATCAGGAGCGATATAATCGCTGATGTTAAATATTTTTGAATCTTTATGATCGTAAAATTCCTGAAAACATTTGATGTCCGCGTTGTTATTCCGCACCCATTCCTTCATCCGTATGGAAGATTTATTAATGGATGTAGAATTATATTCATTCAGCACCCAATGTTTACTCACGTTGAAAAAGCTTACGTTGAAACTCAGTACGCTGAATTCTTTCGCTTTACCTTCGTCACCTTTCCAGTTAATAGCAAATGTGGCAGGAAAATAGATCAGGCTATACAAAAATAAAAGAGCGGGTAAAAGAGCGATTTTTGATTTTTTAAATAACCAGTATGCCAGGCTTAGTATATTCAAAAAAATAAAGACGGGAATCAAAAATGATAAAAATCCGAACCAAACCATTTCTAAAGGCGGTATATGCGGACTTATAAATATTATTAAACAAAATATTGAGAAAATTATTTGTAAAATTTTCAAAATTAACTTCTTTTTATACGATCAACACCAGCATTTCTTCGATTAACTTTAACTAACCCTAAAACATCATACGCACAAAATTAATTGTAGTTTATGTTTAATTTTTTTAAAAAGAATAAAAAAGAAAAAAATCAACACCAACCGAGGCTGGCCGATTTAGATGGCAACTCACTATCTGCAGGGGATACGGTAATGTCGTTTCGGTACGATTTAGGTAAATGTAAGCTCATTCAGGGTGAAAAGGGCCTGGTCTACCAATCGGTAGAAACAGGCAAACAGGTAAGCTGGGCATTAATGGTAGACGCTTCTACGGACCTGCAAAAAGTAAAAAAAATAACAGAAACCTGATTTTTTATCTGCTACTTCTTCAGGAAAATGTCATTCATCAGATTACGCGAGTTTAGTAAAATTAGTGAAAATACAATTACTTACTTTTACTGGCTTTAGACTTCTTTTAATGAACATAGTTATGGACGAGAACAGAAATTCAGAAAGGGTTCAAAACCCTGTGATGGCAATAAAAAATATACAAAGCGAAAATATCTCCTATTTTTGCTACCCCATTAATTTCAAATCCGGTAAAAAATGGCAAATATTCCTTTGCTCACATACCAAACAAACATTTTAGATTATACGCTTCTTTTTTAATAAAGCTTTCCCTCCGAATTAAAATTTCACTAAACTGTAATTCAAACAGTTACTTGCCCAAATGCTTTAATAATTTGTATTCTAATTTTTGTTATATATTTTTGAAAACAAAAAAATACAAGTGTGGAGGGAAGGCTTTTTATTGGTTGCGGCTAAATTTTATTTTTAAAGGATAACCCTACAAGCAACATTTGCGGGAAAATAGATCGTTCTACTTCATCATACTTTTTCATATGTAAAATATATCATTTATCTGTTATAGCTCATTACCCTGACCCAATTCTGAATAGTTATTGATAAAAAATAACACACTACCGTCTGATGGCTTTCAAATTACATCACATTGTTTTACGGGTTGATCATCTTGATACCGCCATTAAAGATTTTACCAACCTTGGTTTTACTGTAATACCTGGAGGCACACACATGGGAAAGATTTCTTATAATGCGCTTATTTTCTTTTCAGACCAAACCTATATAGAACTTCTGGCCATAAAACCTGGTTTTCCTGCATCTGTCTTCAAATTTCTTTATCAAAGCAGATTACTTCAGTACGTGATAAAGTTGGGTAATTTCGGCATTGTGTCGAGGTTTTATGGCAGAGCATTTAAATATGCCAATGGCATTATTGATTATGCGTTATACGCGGATGACCATGACCAGAAGGGAATTTTAAAAAGAGGATTAAAGTTGCACAGCCCCTTCAGCGCGGGAAGGAAAACGCCTGATGGACAGAAAATCCAGTGGGAAATGATCAACACTCGGGTAAAAGAATTTCCTTTCTTAATCTCCAATATAAAGCCTTCCATGTATGTGTCAGAGGAAGCCTGTCAGCATAAAAATGGTACAACCGGGATAGCTAATCTGTTTATAATTACTGAAAGTTTTAATCAGATCAGCAACCAGTATCATTTGTTTTTAGGGTTTGCCCCTAACTACAACGAGAATCATGATCATGTCAGCTTTTCTTTGGGAAGTTCTTCTATTACCCTGGTAAGCGAACAAAGTAATGTGCTAGACATGGAAAAGGTAGCGCGGCATGGGGCCGGACGATTTGCTTTGCATCTGAGCGGGTTGAGCCCGAATGGTAAACAACAAACTAACCTGTTAGCCAAATACGGACTGGTATTGCGCCAATAAAACCACTCCGCATCCATGTAAGCCTTCCCCTTCTCTCACGTTTAAAACTAACTCACGGTCGAGGGTAAAGTTAGCAGGAGCAATGGCTTAATCGGCTTCCCAGGTTTGTGACTCATAAGCCTTCCCCTTTGTTAGTGCTTGTTCATCAACAAATAACTCTATTAGTTATTTTTACTCTGCCATCCATACTGGATATTCACAAAAGACAGCGAAAGGCTTAGAAAAAAACAACCCACATAAAGGGGTTAGCCCCTATTTTAATTATTTAATAAATTGCATATTTTTACTTAAAAAATATACTAATTCACCAACTACCAGCATAATGCGCGAGCACATAAAAAAATATGAAAACACCCTCTCTTTTACTCATTGTAAGCGCGCTTTTCCAGACCCAGTGCTCGCTGTTTGACTTGAACAACAATGACCAGCCACCGGTAGAAAACCAACTGGATTTGCTGCCCCCACCTACCCAGCAAGGAAAGTTTACCTTTGGCTGCCTGGTGAATGACACGGCCTGGGTACCCAGAACAACATCAAGAATGGCGGCTCATTATCAGGAAGGCATTTTATCTATTTTGGGAGAAGTAAATGAAAAAGGAAGAGAACAGAACATGCAAATGGTTGTGGTGGATACAGCCCTTTTAACCAATGTAGCCTATGATTTAACTACGTTTCCTAACGCTTCTGCTTATTTTAATTGGATAATTGAGGGAAAAGGGATTTGCTGGTACGAGCCGCAAAACACTTTATCCGGTACATTAACGCTGACCTATTTTGATAAATTTAATTATATCGTATCAGGTGTTTTTGAGTTTACTATCGCAAGTAAAGGTTGTGATACCATCCGGGTAACGGATGGACGGTTTGATATGCGCTACATTCGTTAATCTTTTTATTCTTCACCTATAACCCTTTTTCCAAACCATGAGAAACAAACTCTACCTTTGGGTAGCAGGACTATGCCTGTGCGTAGTCTACCCAGCCTCCTTTTGCCTTGCGCAAACCTCGGATGCGTTCCGCACCCAAATGAACAGCGTTTTCCAAAACGTAAACCCTACCCCCATCAGTTCGGGGCTGCTGTGGGATTATGGCCTGGAACTGACCGACGCGACCCAGTACAATGGCACCATCACCAGCACCAACTACGTAAACCTGGCCGAATGGAGAATGCTGTACAGTTCGCTTTATACCATGCGTTTCAATAATAACATCAGCATGACGGCACCCGCAACGGTCAACAGCCAGATCACAAGCAATGGCATGTTATCTACCGCACATAACATCGTGGCCCTGCACGTGCGTTACCAAAAGTTCCGTAGCAACGCCACCAGCTTGGGGGTTACCATTGCTAACAATAAGCTCACCTGTGGCAATACGACCGCCCCTTACGAAACCCGGTATGCCTTCGCCGCTACCCTGAACCACAGCCTGCTGGAAGGAAAAAGCCACCGGTTTATCTTTCGCTCCGCCTTGTTTTACAACAAATCCGGTAAAACTATCAGCAACATAAAAGCTGATTTTGGGGATGGGCAAGGCTACCGCGCCATTTCGCAAAACACGGAAGTAACAGCCAATTATAGTACCGAAGGTGAAAAAACATTTAAACTCAAAATTACCTATACCGATGCTAGCGTAGCGGAAGGCTTTAGTAAATTTTATGTAAAAAACATCCAACCCATAGCCGCACGCTATATTGGAACCAATATTCTTACCCGGCATTTTCCAGTGGCAGGCTTTCAAGCTCCTCGGCCTTATAATGGAGCGGTAGGAGGGGCTACTGTCACTATACAATATGCCGGTACCAACCAGGTACTGGACCGCCCCCTCATAGTACTGGAAGGTTTAGACCCATGGAAAATACTATCTCCTGATGATCCAACATCTAATAGTGACTTTGACAAATTTATCACAGGAAGTGTCAATGCAATAATAAACCTTGATCGACAAGGACAAACCTTAAGCGAAGCGCTGGAGGAAGGTGGTTATGACCTGGTTTTTGTAGATTTTGATGAAGGTATGGATTACATTCAGCGCAACGCTTTTTTGGTAGAGAATATCATTCAGTGGGTCAACCAGGAAAAAGCCAAGTACAGAACCCGGCAACCCAACGTAGTACTAGGAATGAGTATGGGGGGAGTGGTAGGCCGGTATGCTTTGCGCGATATGGAAAAAAACCTCCATATTGCTCATGACACCCGACTATATATTGGTGATGATGCCCCACAACAGGGTTCGAACGTATTACTCTCCGCGCAAGCCGCTGTAAGACACCTTTCTACAGTAGGTATAGGTTTAGGATTCGGTATTTATTATTCGCTCACCCTGGCAGATCTTAACGATGACCTAAAAAAAACTGTCGCTTTATTAGGGACTCCGGCAGCCAGGCAATTGCTGCAATACCAAATGGGAGGAGCTGGCAATAATCTTGGGTTTGACAATAGTGAGTATACCACATTTATGACCAAGTACCGGAATTTGGGTTACCCTACCCAAACCAGGAATGTGGCGATGGCCAGCGGTTCGGAGTGCGCTCCCCAGCAGCCTTTTGGGCCTTATGCTACGTTATTAAGTTTTGATGATTCGTTTAAACTTAAATATTGGCAAACAATAGTTTCTTCATTATTGGCTCATTATACTACCTATTTCGTACAACTTCGCATTGGTTTTCCCTTAACCACTAAAACCGATCTGAGAGCTAATATTATCCTCAACGCCTTACCCGACCATCAGGCACTTCGTATTTACAAAGGAAAAATTTCCATAGTTAAAAAGATACTCTTTGTCATCAATGTGAGTATGACGCTGGTAGATAAATCCTTAAACGCTTCTTCTTCCATGTTACCCCTGGATAGCGCGCCTGGAGGGTTTATTGATATAAACGAATTCGCGGGTACAACTGGTTCCTCAACACTTACTGATCTTACTTTTAGATTTACGCAGTTCTGCCATGTTCCTACTACCAGGTCGCTGGATATCGGAAGCGGAACACAAACCATCCTTACAGCTGATTTGCTAAGACTATATTCCCCACCTTCTCCACCACCGGCTCCGAAAAACACCCCTTTCGCTAATTTCTTTACCCATCCAATCGAGAACGTAAGGCATACTGAGTTTACCACCCAAAACGGGTAATGGATTATGAATGAACTGCGAAGCACAAATCCCAGGCCGACTTGCGCCCAGTTCTGCGGGTTGCACCCAACTATTACCGGCGGATCGGCTTCGGTTTGTAATGGCGCTAACACTACATTTTCTATCAGCAACAATTCAGGATTACCTGCTACCTGGGCAGTAAGCCCTAACTTAACCGTTGTTTCACAAAACACCACGAGTATTACGGTAAGAGCATCCAGTTCAACGATAAGTGCTAGCGGGTGGATAGACGCTATCGTCAGAAACAACACCGGTTGCGAAGTAAATGCCACCAGAAGAAATATCTGGGTAGGCAGGCCTGGTATACCTTCCAATATTGCTATTGAAGCAGACCGGGACCTTTGCGCTAATCAAGTTGCCGAGTTTTATGTAGTAAATTCCAATTCAAGTATCACCAATTATGTGTGGGGCTTTTATGGGGCTTCTATTCTCTCGGGCCAGGGCAGCAGCAGGGTAGCGACACGTATCAACAATACAAGTTCCGTATCGGTAGATTTGGAACTGGGCAATGCCTGTGGCAATACTACTTCTGCTGTTACCGCTGATTTTGATGTAAATTGCAACAATCTCACTATCTTAATATACCCCAATCCGGCAGATGAACAACTTACCATTGAGTTAGTGAATGTACCGGTTGAGAACACGGATAGTATCCCTGAATTGAAAATAACTAACCAGGATGGTATCCTGATAAACGCCAGCCAGCCCACGGAGGAATTTAGCATCATTCTTTACAACGCGGATCAACAGGAAGTGGCTACAGCGGTATCTGAAAACTCAAGTATTCATCTGGATACCAGTCCTTTGTCAGCAGGTACTTACTTTCTGCACATTTACTACCAAGGCGACGTTTCGCGACAACAGGTGTTGATTGAATGAAGTATTTATAAATTTCTGTAATCGCATAAAAAGGCACTGGAAATACCGGTGCTTTTTTCGTTAATATACTTTCTAAGCAGGTGAGCAATAGTTTTAGGGTATTCTCCCCGGATTTATTCCGGGGTCTCATGAATGGGATACCGGAATTCGGCAAAGCCTCATCCGGCAAGGAATACTTTATTACTTTTGCTCACCTGCTTAAATGAGCACTAAAAATTAGCCGAAGTGAACGATAAGTTATATTTTTATCTTTCCTAAGCACGCTAATGAAGGGCTGCCCGCAAAGGTAAAGCCTCCAGAATTTCAGCTTCTTCATACAAAAGTAATCGCAACCGATCCAGTACTTCTTTTTCCGGGAAATACCGAATCGCCATGTTCACAAATATATAGCTGTGCTTGGCCTCGGAAGCCCAAAGAATTTTATAAAACCTTTTCAGTTCTTCTTCTTCCAGGGCCTCACTTACCAGCCTGAAACGCTCACAACCCCGGCTTTCGATGATAGAGGCCAGCAGCAGCCGATCTCTGAAACGGGTCTCAGGTGTACC
>JBGTIS010000316.1:0-6454 GCA_041745535.1 Cyclobacteriaceae bacterium
GCCTGGGAAGTACAGAAAGTAGAAGAAGTAACGCAAGACGATGCTCCTGAAGAAAAAACCTATGAGTTAACCATTTCTGATGGAACGCAGTCAGGCATCATTGCCTTTGATGAAGAAGGCAATATGGTAGAGTAACTAAAAATGCTTCTTATATTACATACCGAAAAAGCTCGTGTGCCAAGGCATATGGGCTTTTTTTATTGAAAAGGCTTTTGCAATCTGCTTAATACTTTTTTTAAAGTAAATTCATCATTACACAAAGAAACCCGAATATACCTCTTTCCCTTTTTTCCGAATATAAAGCCTGGTGTTAAAAATATATGCTTTTCGTATAAAATCGGATCGACAAAGCTTTCTACTGTTTCAAACGAATTGGGTATTTTGGCCCACACAAATAATCCTTCCTGATTGGTATCGTAAGAACATTTCAGGATATCCAAAATTTTGTAAATAATATTACGCCTTTTACGGTAAGTATTATTTCTTTCGAGGTGCCAGCTTTCCGGATTTTGCAGCGCCTGCACCGCCGCATCCTGAATTCCCTTAAACATACCAGAATCGATATTGCTTTTGATTTTGATAATTTCGTCCAGATAGGCTTTTTCACCACAAATCCACCCAACCCGCCAGCCTGCCATATTGTGCGATTTGCTGATTGAATTAAGTTCTACACACACCTTTTTAGCCCCTTTTATTGACAAAAGGCTTATGGGCGCCGATTTGTTCAGAATCAGGCTATAAGGATTATCGTGGCATAGTAATATTTTTTTATCGGTGGCAAATGCTACCATTTTCTCAAAAAGTGTTTTACTCGCAGGTGCCCCCGTGGGCATATGCGGATAATTAACCCACATCATTTTCACCCGGCTGTAGTCCGCTTTGCCCATGGCATCAAAATCTGGCTCCCAGTTTTTATTTTCCAGTAAAGGATAGGTTTGCGCTTTGGCGCCCACCATTTCCGACACAGCAGTATAAGCCGGATAACCCAGTTCCGGCACCAGCACTTCGTCGCCAGGATTTAAAAAAGTAAGAGAAATATGTGTAATTCCTTCTTTGGAGCCCATCAATGGAAGAATTTCTAAGGCAGGATCCAAAGCAACCTGATAAACCTGAGCGTACCAATCGGCAATTGCATTTCTTAATGCGGGAATTCCTTTATAAGGTTGGTAACCATGATTGCCTGACTGAGCGGCCGATTCGCTCAGGGCTTCAACAGTTTGGGGAGAAGGCGGCAAATCCGGACTGCCAACCCCCATATTAATCACTTCTTTCCCGGCCGCCTGCATTTCGCGGATTTCCTGAAGTTTTATGGAAAAGTAATATTCTTTCAGCCCTTTTAACCGGGTAGCAGTTTCGATAATCATAGGTATATAATGATGAAATACAATACGGCTAATTCATTAATCCAATGCTGCTACACCGGGTAGTTCCTTCCCTTCCATGTATTCCAGTAAAGCGCCACCACCGGTAGACACATAAGAAACTTTATCGCCATAACCCAACTGATTAACAGCAGCAGCGGAATCGCCACCTCCGATCAGGGAAAAGGCTCCATTTTCAGTTGCCTTCACTACGGCCTCGGCTACACATTTGGTACCATGCGCAAAGTTAGGCATTTCAAAAACACCCATTGGCCCGTTCCACAGGATGGTTTTTGATATTTCAATAACGCCTTTAAATATTTCCTGTGCTTCATGCCCAATGTCTAATCCCATCCAGCCCTCAGGTATAGCATGGTTGTTTGCCGCGCTAATTTCAGCATCGTTATCAAAAGCACTGGCTATTACCGAATCGATGGGCAAGTGTAAATCTACTTTTTTTTCTTTTGCCTTCTGTATAAGCTCATTAGCCAGGTCCAGTTTATCATCCTCAACCAGCGATTTTCCTACTTTACCGCCCATAGCCTTAAAAAAAGTGTACGTCATAGCGCCACCAATAATCAGGTTGTCTACCTTATCCAGTAATTTTTCGATAATCAGGATTTTATCAGAAATTTTTGCGCCTCCCATAATGGCTGTGAAAGGCTTTTCGGTATCTTCCAGTACCTTTTGCGCGTTTTTTAGTTCGGCATCCATTACATATCCGCAGCATTTGTCATCAAAATACCGGGCTATAATGGTGGTAGAGGCATGCGCGCGGTGGGCGGTACCAAACGCATCGTTAACATAAATATCGCCCAAATCGGCTAACTTTTTCGCAAACGCTTCATCACCTTTCTCTTCTTCTTTGTAGAACCGCGTGTTTTCCAGTAAAAGCACTTCTCCGGGTTGTAATGAATTAGCTTTTTCCCTTGCCTGCTCGCCAATGCAGTCATCAGCAAACTTTACCTGTGTACCTAAAGCAGCTGAAAGATAGTTTACCACATGCTTTAATGAATACTTTTCTTCGGGACCACCTTTTGGCCGCCCCAGATGCGACATCAGGATAGCAGACCCACCATCAGTAAGAATTTTCTTGATGGTTGGGATAGCGGCTTTCAGTCGGGTATCGTCAGTTATGTTGTGTTCTTTATCGAGCGGAACATTAAAATCAACCCGAACAAGGGCCTTTTTTTCGGAAAAGTTAAAATCATTAATTGTTTTCATAATAAAAACCAGGTTAGGTATATAAATTTCAGAAATACTGGCCGGTTGCCGCATGGCTTAACCAGCGGACGCAAAAATATAAAGCAGATGACACACCACAAACAGAATGGTTATAAACCATGGGTTTTGGTAAAATATAATTGAGTTAAGCAAATCAAGCGAGAAATTGCAGCTACATCAGGCTTAGAATTTAATTCCCAAATCCAGGGTCAGCATATCGTTTCGTATAATAATATTGCCAATGGTGGGGTCAAACTGGTCTTTAACCACATTTACCAGACCTTTGCGAAAGGTAAAACCTCCAAAAAGGAGCGTAGAGGTGCCAAGCGGGTATTCTACTCCGGTTCCTAACAACAAATTGCTATCGAAAAACCTGAAATTCTTTATATAAAGCGTTTGTTCATTTTCTGGTTCATCCAGAATGTTAACGTCCAGAGTGATTCCTACCTGAAAATATATTCGGGTATCAAGCGCGATTTCGTTGGTGTAGAGTTTAATAGAAGCAGGTAATTCCAGATATTGTAACCGGTATGTTTCTTCCACGCCACCTTCATCTTTTAACCCAACCCGCTTCGGCACGAAAAAAAGGCCTGAACTTACATAATAATTATCTTTAAATCCGTAATCGGCCAGAAGCCCCGCAATCATTCGTGCGCCTACTCCATTGGAAGTAAGTCGCATTGAAGGCACCTCGTCTTTCACCCGTGTGAATGAAAGGCCGGGAGATAGCTGAATGCCTAGTTTTAATTGCGCGTACGCTGAAGAAGAAATAAAAACAAGTAAAAAAATAAGGAGATACTTTCTCATCATAAAAATTTTAATTTTGCAATGGTACCATAATTTATAATAATGCGCCTAATTTTTTCAATAACACTTTTATCCCTGCTCTTGTTTTCCTGCAATGGAACAGAAGAATGTGAAAACGCGCCTGATGTATCTTCAATTGATATCAATTTAAAAATTGAACGGTTGGAAAAAGGCCTGTTTGCGGCCCATACCAAACAGGAAGTCAAAACTTTTCTAAACCAGAATCCTGTAGTAGCCAACCAGATTTTTATGGCTTCTCAATATCCTGATGATTCTACGCTTGTCAATCAGGTACATCAGTTAATAAACGATCCTTATATTGATACATTATACCAGGATACAGAAGCTATTTTTAGCGATTTTTCAGCTATTACATCAGAATTTGAGCAGGCTTTCCGGTACATCAAATATTATTTTCCCAATTTCGCTCCTCCTGTAATCAATACCATTGTTACCGGCCTCAGTGCTGATTTTTATGTTTCGGACAGTTTACTGGTAATTGGGATTGATTTTTTTCAGGGAAAAGATGCCCAGTATCAACCCAAGGTATATGACTATATGCTAAACAGGTTCCAACCAGAATATATTGTGCCCAGTTCTATTTTGCTGTATTCCAACCGGTGGAATAATACCGACGAATCGGATAATTCTTTACTGGCGGAAATGATTTTTTACGGCAAGAGTTTTTATTTCACAAAAAAAATGTTGCCCTGTACTCCCGATAGTCTGATTATAGGCTATAGCCAACCACAAATGGAATTGGTGAGCGAAAGCGAAAAAACAATCTGGTCTTATTTTATCGATAAACAATTATTGTATACCAATAATGAAATGGAAAAAACCCGATATTTGAGTGAGCGGCCCAGTACTATAGAAATCAGCGGTGAAGTACCCGGCAGAATTGGCCAGTGGATTGGGTGGCAAATTGTGAAAAGCTTTGCCGAGAACAATCCTGAAGTTTCTGTTAATGAGTTAATGCAAATGAAAAACGCGCAGGAAATTTTCAGACGTGCAAAGTATAAGCCTTAACCTCAGGTTCAGTTTCAGGCTGCAGCACGTCCAGTAATTGTTTAATCTGAATATCCTTATCAAATTCTGACTCAGCCAGATTACGTGCTTTTTTCTTGTATGCATTCAGTAATTCGGCATCATTTACGAACCGGGCAATTTTGGGAACAATTGTTTCCGGCTGTTCCGGGTTAGAATAAAAGCCACATTCGTAAATTTCTACCAGTTCTGATAACCATCCGCGGGTGGTAGTAATACAAAGTTTACCGGCTGCTAATGTATCGAAAAACTTGTTGGGGCAATTGGCTTGCAAGCACGGATTACTGGCAAATGAAATATATGCCGCATCGGTTACATTAAGCAGCGATAACAGCCCGTATTTATTTTGGTAAGGTACAAACCTAATGTTACTCAATTCCATATCGTGGGCCTTTTGCCGTATGTGATTCATTTCACTACCCTGTCCGGCCAACAGGAAAACCACGTTCTTTAATTTATTTTCGCAGGCATATGCCGTATTAAGAAAATACTCCAAATGGTTTACCTTGCCCACCGCCCCAAAGTAAGTAATCACAAACTTGCCTTCCACATCAAACTGATATTCATGATATGGATTTTTTTCAGATTTGTTGAAAAACTGGCAATCCGACATATTGGGAATAAGCAGTATGTTCTGCCGTGGTACAATTCGGGCGATATAATCTTTAATGGTAGGCGATAGCGCGATTAGCTTATCCGCACGTTGGTACACAATTTTTTCAAACCTGTATAATATTTTCTTCAGCAATTTGCTTTTAATAATGTTGAGTTGTACTGGAGCTTCTGGCCACAAGTCTCTTACTTCAAAAAAGTAGGGAATACCAAATTTCCACTTTACAAAAAGAGCTACCAGGCCTACAGTTAGCGGCGTAGAAGTAGCATAACACAAATCAGCGTCATTCATTTTCCGAACCAGTTTACATGCCAGAAAAACAAATGTCAAAAAAGCCATTATTCTTCTTAAAAAACCCCATTCCTGTGTATATGACACAGGTAAATAATGTACATGAATGCCATCAATAAAACTTTTAGTATACTTGGTCTGATTGTGAGTAGTGATCATGGTAACGGTATGCCCATTCTGAACCATAGCCCGGGCTATGTAATAAGATCGAATGGCTCCCCCTTCCTCAGGGGTTTTAAAATACTGATGTACGTAGAGTATGTGCATGATCCGTAAAGAAAATTTAAGTCAGCCTAAATTTACAAAACTAAAAATAAGAAAGCTTGTTGGAATTATTTTATTATGCAACAATTTTCTTCTCAGGATGTTTTCAAAATCTTACAACACGAAAATAGAAAGAGAGGATCAAATTATTGATATTTCAAAAAATTAAATTAAAAAATTCCGAATTGCCATTGTTTCACGTTCTAAATTCATGCCACAAAATTGTACTTTTTCTTACTTTTGGAATTTTTTTTCTATCCAAGCGGAAAGTACAAGAAATGACCATAGTTGCGGACCATAATCGGCGTTTTTACTTCTATGTTTGGCCAACATTTGCTTTATGGATACAAAATCTACATACCTGTAAACTAATGCGTTTTCATCTTCATAAAAGCGTTTCACTTTTTCATAGGAAATTCCTTGTAACCAGGCACCAAAGGGCAAGCCGAAACCTTCTTTTTCGCGAGTTACATACCGGGCGCCTCCCAGGTTTTTTAATAACTTTTTTAGAAGCCATTTTCTACCCCCTGCCAACCTGTATGTAGCGGGTAATTGGGCGGTATAATTCACTAACTGCTGGCTCAGATAGGGCATGCGCATTTCCAGACTTCGAGCCATACTCATGCGGTCATTTAAGGCCAATACATCGGAAACCAGGTAATGCGACTGATCGTGCCTTAACGCAAATGACATATATTTTTCGATATCAATGTTTTTTTGATCAAGCATCTTCTTATCGGCTTTTCTTCTCGGAGCAAGGTGATCGAATTCCCTAAAAGTGATAAAATTTATAAAAGTTTCTACCGGATCAGGCGAAATATCTCCGCTGAGCTTTTTAAGAAGCCTA
>JBGTIS010000317.1:0-43152 GCA_041745535.1 Cyclobacteriaceae bacterium
CCAGAAATATTGACGCATTAGATGAAGAAATAAATAACGCGTTACCTGCTCCACTATATTTAGGATTGGCTGCCACCATGTTCGGAATTATTTTCGGGCTTATGAGAATTCCGGAATTTGACGCGACGAATTTGGACTTAAATATTTTAATGCCATTACTATCTGGGGTTAAATATGCCATGATAGCTAGTATTGCAGGTTTAATTTTGACGACAATTCTTTCAGTTGGTTTTTATAAATCAGGAAAATCCAAGTCTGAAGAACATAAAAATGACTTTCTTTCCTTCCTACAAGCGAATCTGCTGCCCGAAATTGTACGGACAGAAACCTCTGGCATCACGGCCCTTAATGACCGATTAGGACGATTTAGCAGAAGTCTAGGACCGGCCATTGAAAATTTGAAGCAAATTGTGGAAAACTCTGTTCAGGCGGTTGATAAACAGAGTCAAATAATGGAAAAGGTAAATCAGCTTGACGCTGTCAAACTGGTTGAGAAAAATATTGATATATTTAATAATATCCAGAAACTGATGGATTCGTTTCAGGCTTTTGCTGTTTACTACCATGAGCTTAACAAATCATTACAAAAAACTTCGGAGTTATCTGATAATTTGCATGCACTGGTCAGCAGAACCCTTGAAGTGGAATCTATAGCGAAAGGGATTGATAAAACACTAGTACAAAGTGAAAAATTAAATCAGTTCTTAGCCCAGCATTTTATAGATATTGAATCACGTGAATACGCGCTTAAAACGGTTGTAGACGCTTCGGAAAGAACACTTTCTAAAAGTTTTGACGCCATGCAGGAAGCCGTAAAAAATAAAATAACTGAAGTACAGGAAATAACCATTAAAATGGAACCCCTGCTCAAAAACGCGTTCGCGTCATCTTTAGAGGCAGTGGATAGAATGACGGAAGTACAGGTTGCTAACTTAGAAAGAGCCTATGAAAGTACAAGGCCGAAATTTGAAAAGCTGGAAAAGCTCGATCAAATAGATACCAATCTTGCTACTTTTATCTCACAAAATAATCAACAGCAAGCATCTATTATCGCATTTCTTAAAGAACTATCCATCACATTAAAAGAAAAGAATACAAATAATTTTGGAGGTAGTAATGAATCGTTCAATGGAAATAATAGTTTGCCGCAACCGAATCCTGGAAATACAGAAATCAAAATTCTGGTAGAGGAGTTAAGAAATCTGAATGATATCCTGAGGCACCCTACCCATCAACTAAAAAAGAAAAACCTAATTACTAAATCAGTTAATATTTTAACGATTATTTGTCTGCTTTCAGCCATAGGGTTTATCACCTATTTGTTTTGGTCAGGAGTGCTTAATTAATTGGTAGAATGAAAAAAGCGTCTTTTTTCTGGGTGGGCTATTCGGATCTGATGACCAGTATGTTTTTCATAATGCTTGTTTTGTATATCGTTACTTACATAAAATTAAAGGCAGACCAGGGTATAATGGTAAAAGAGTTAGAAAAGCTTAAGGAGATAGAAAATGTAGAAACAGCTTTATCTACCTTAGATAGGGAGTATTACATATTTGACGCGCAAAATAAAAGGTACAAATTAAACATCGACGTTCAGTTTTCTTCCAATGAATCAGCTATCAATGACCTGGATCAAACTACTAGAAACCAGTTGAAACTTGCGGGCCATGAACTTTATGACAAGATCAACAATTTGATTAGTAGTAATAAAAGTATCGATTACCTTTTGGTAATTGAAGGGAATACCCAGCGATCTGATGACAATTGGAAACGAATACCCAATATTGGTTATAAACTAAGCTATGAAAGGGCTTTGGCATTATTTAACTTCTGGAAAAATAACGGAATTGACTTTAGCAAGCTAAATAAACAATGCGAAGTGATAGTAGCGGGAAGTGGTTATTTTGGCCAGTCTCGGGAAGATCATGAACCCAATAACCGGCGATTTTCGATTCAGGTTACATCGAAAGTTGGAAAATTTTTGCAAGAGAATAAATAATATTTTTATGTATTATTACAGATTTTCTTTTACTCACCTGCTAATTTTTACAATCCTATTAACTTTGATTGGATGTGAAGGATGTTCCAAATCCGGAAGAGCATCACTGCGAAAAGATAAACAAAAGCTGTCTCGTAATTCAGTTGGCCATGAAAGTAAAGATGAAGATGCGAAGTCCGATTCTCTGAATAATAAAAGGGATACCACAGTATACAGAGAAATTACAGGTAATAAATCATCCTCGTTAAGCCAATTGTACAATTTGAATCGCGAGGGAGTTTTTGTGGTATATTCTTTAAATGAAGGAGAACCTGATTTTGTACAGGGTAGTGGCTTTTTTGTATCTTCTAACGGACTTGCGGTTAGTAACCGACATGTTTTTGAAGGATTTAAAAGTCATGTAGTAAAATTGTACGACGGAAAACTGTTCAACATAAGTGAGATTTTGGAGGAAGGAAATGATAGGGATGATTTTGTTATTTTCAAAGTTGATACCAAAAATACCCAGGTTTATTCGTTAAATATAGCCAATAAAAACCTTGATATTGGAGATGATGTTTTTGCGATAGGTAACCCTAAAGGTCTGGAACAAACACTTTCAAAAGGTATTGTTTCCGGATATAGAGAGAACAATCAAATTATTCAAACTACAGCGGAAATAACCCATGGAAGTAGTGGAGGTCCGCTATTTAATATGCAAGGTGAAGTGGTAGGGATTACTACAGCAGGGGTAGGAGAGGCTAACCTGAATTTTGTTGTCAATATCAGGCGCTTGCCTTTAACTAAATATATAGATCAGTAATAATTTCAAACTATTCCATTCACTTTGTATGCGTATTCCCTTTGAAACTCTTTATAATGAATTTTTAAGAGTACTGCTTAAGCTGAATTTTGACACACAAAGGGCTGAGCTTTGCGCCTGCTTGTTTACAGAAACCAGCAGAGATGGCGTTTATTCTCACGGATTGAACCGGTTTCCCCGCTTTGTGAATGATATTCAAAAAGGTTTGGTAAATGTTTCGGCCATCCCGACCCTGGTACGCGGCAATGGCAATTCTGAGCAGTGGGATGGAGGTTATGGCGTGGGCAATCTGAACGCGCGTTTTGCCATGAGCCGAGCGATTGAACTGGCCAATCAACATGGGTTTGGGTATGTGGCGCTGCGCCATACCAACCACTGGATGCGGGGTGGTACGTACGGCTGGCTGGCAGCCGAAGCAGGTTGTATGGGCATTTGCTGGACCAATACCACACCCAATATGCCCGTTTGGGGTGGATTGGAAAACCGGTTGGGGAATAATCCGCTGATTGTGGCTGTTCCCAGGAAAAATGGACATATAGTACTGGATAGCTCAATTTCCCAGTTTTCATTTGGCAAGGTAGAATCGTACCGGCGGAAAGGTGAGCGCCTGCCTTATCCCGGAGGTTTCGACGAAACCGGAAGGATAACAGATGATCCGGCGGTAATAGAAAAAACCAATAGCGGATTGCCCATTGGGTACTGGAAGGGTTCTGGGCTTTCGTTAATGTTGGATTTGCTGGTAACTATCCTATCAGGTGGGCGATCGGTGTTCCAGATTGGGGAAAGTGAGGAAGAATACGGGCTATCCCAGATTTTTATTGCTTTTGATATCACAAAGGTTACTAACCCTGATTGGGCAGCTGCCAGGATTGATCAGATTATCCAAAACCTAAAAACCGCTACTCCGGTTGCTGGAGATGGTAAAATATATTATCCCGGAGAAAAAACATTGACCACCAGACAGGAAAATAATCGCCTGGGTATACCGGTAGAACCTTTTTACTGGGACAAGTTACGGGCACTCTGAACATGTCTGAAATGATTTTACCTTTTATTTGATGAGTTAACCTTCCTTTTTCGGTCACTTACCGATTTTCACTCTTTATTTCTTCGTGGTTCAGGTAAATTTGATTAGTTTTTAACCCAGAAATTAATTAAACAATGAATATGACATCACAAAAAACAGATAAACGGATCATCGTCGGTGTTATCTTTGTCTTTTTAGGACTATTCTTCCTTTTGAGGAATCTAGATATATTTCCTTTTTATATACCACATTTCTTTTTCCCCTGGGGATTATTTCTTTTAATAGGGGTATTGCTTACCGTGGCGAAAAGAAATAAAACCTTTGGCGTAATTCTAATGGCTATCGGTGTATTCGGAATTACCGACGAAATATTTAACGTCTCGTTTGGCGACCTCTGGCCACTAATTTTAGTATTTATTGGCCTTTCTATAATTTTTCGTAAAAGATTAACCGGAAGACCTGATGACGGTGATGTATTCACCGAATCAATGAATGCTGACTATATTGACGAAGTAGCCGTATTTGGTGGAGGTGAAAAGATGGTGACCTCCGATAATTTTAAAGGAGGTAAAGTTACGTCCATCTTTAGCGGATCGCAGGTCAACCTGCTGAATGCAGAGCTGGCTGATGGTAAAAACGTGATTGACATCTTAACCATTTTTGGCGGAACTACTATTATTGTGCCTGACGATTGGACGGTGCACACGGAAGTATCTTCACTTTTTGGCGCGTTTACTGACAAACGCATCCTGCGACTGAAGGTAATAGCCAATCCTGATAAACAGCTTTTTATACGAGGCTTCACTATGTTTGGAGGTGGAGAAATTAAAAATATCCCGTAGTAAATTCTTACCTTTAAAAGTCCGCTTGCATTCAGTGGACTTTTTTGTTTATCTGAAGTCAGGCTATGCTTCACCCGCTATTTCATAAAAGAATCAATTTTTATGTTTATCTCTTTATCTGGATACTTATTGCCTTTGCGCATTATTTTGTTATTTCCCGGGTTTATGAGGTTGAGTTTAAGATTGCCCTGATCGATAGCCTTGTTTTTAGTTTTCTTTTTTACTGTATCGGATTCAGTCTTTGGTATGTGGTCCGCTTCAGCAACTTTGAACAGCGTAATTCATTTATATTACTATTAAACCATTTGGTAACCGCGGCCATAACTATTGGGTTGTGGCTGCTACTTGGATTTTTTGCCGTAGATATGTTTTCTGCCGGGTTTGATTATCTCCTGTTTTTTAAGAATTCGCTTCCCTGGCGGATATTAAGCGGATTTTTATTCTATATTACCCTTGTCCTGATGTATTATCTGTTTGTTTACTATTTAAATTTTCAGGAGAAAGTAAAAAATGAAGGCGATTTAAAAGCTTTGGTAAAAGAGGCGGAACTAAATTTTCTGAAGTCACAGTTAAATCCTCACTTTATTTTCAACAGTCTTAATTCAATCAGTTACCTAACTATGGTTTCGCCTGAAAAAGCACAGGAAATGATTATTAAGCTTTCAGATTTTTTGCGATATTCATTGAACAAAGACGAACACCGCCTGACTACCCTACGGGAAGAGATTAATAACCTAAGGTTATATATGGATATTGAGAAAACCCGCTTTGGTGATCGGCTGAAACTTACCGAAACTATTGGTGAGGATTGCCTGGATAAGCAACTGCCCCACATGATTTTGCAACCGATTTTTGAAAACGCGATCAAATACGGGGTGCATCAGAGCACCGAAACGGTAACAATAGCGGTGCATGCCAGTTTTCATAATGCCTTATTGCAACTTAAAGTGTTTAATAATTATGATGCTGAAGCAGTGAACCGGAAAGGAAAAGGCATTGGTTTGCAGAATGTACAAAATCGGCTGCGATTGGTATATGGCGGTGCTGACCTGGTAAAAATTAACCAAACCGACGACCTGTTCGAAGTAAACCTATTTATCCCTCAAAATCATGAAAATTAAAGTATTAATTATCGACGACGAAGAAATGGCCAGGAATCTGGTGAAAACTTATTTAAACGATTATGACGCGCTGGAAATAGTAGGAGAGTGCGCCAATGGGTTTGATGGACTAAAAGCCATTAAAGAGAAAAATCCTGATCTGGTTTTTCTGGATATCCAGATGCCCAAGCTTACCGGTTTCGAAATGCTGGAACTGATGGACGATCTGCCTGACATTATTTTTACCACGGCTTACGACCAGTATGCCATTAAAGCTTTTGATAACAATGCTGTGGATTATCTGCTAAAACCTTTCTCCCGCGACCGCTTCAGGGCAGCCATTGAAAAGTTTATGGAAAAGTACAAGGTAGAAGAAAATAAACCCAAGGCCGTACAAAATTTGTTGGAAGAGATGGACGATAACGGCGAATTGCTGGAAAGAATAGTGGTACGGTTGGGCGCTAAGATCAAAATCATTCTTACTGAAAATATCCGTTATCTGGAATCGCAGGACGATTATGTAATGATATACACGCCCGATGGCAAGTACCTAAAAAAGAAAACCATGGGCTATTTTGAAAAGCACCTCGATCCGAATGATTTTGTGCGCATCCACCGTTCATACATTGTCAGGGTCGATCAGATTGGGCAATTGGAGCTGTATGGAAAGGATTCCTACATAGCCGCATTGAAAGATGGTAGTAAACTTTCGGTTAGCCGCAGTGGTTATACCCGCCTGAAACAGGTACTTAGTTTTTAAATTAATTATCAAGGAAAAATTCTACCAGGCTTTCACTGGTATTGCCTAGTTTATCTACCGCCTGCACTTTTACCAGGTTCTCTGTTCCTTTTTTTAAATTTTTGATAACGCCGTTATAGGGTTGCCGCGCGTCTTCATTGATTGAATAAAACATTTCTTCATAACCAGCTTTCTGGTCGGTAGCTGAAAGGAATAATACCGTTTGACTGGAGTAGGCGTCTATAGTTTTGCTCTCAAGAATCCGCTCTCTTTTTTTGGGGAGGCTAAACCTTACAAATACTTCTGGGCCTTCATTATCTACATAACAGACAAATCTTTTCATATTCCGGTTATTCACGTTATCATAACCAAAAAAAGATACTTCGTGAACGCCTGGTTGCTCTATATAAAAAGGCTGCTGATATTCAGATTCAGGCAAACCATCAATACTATAAGATATTTTATTAAGACCTGATTCGGCATCTTTCCCTCCTAATTTAATTTTAGTAAGGCCACTGATGTATACCGTATCTTGCATGGGAAAAGTTTTACCAATAAAGTCATAATTTAAGGTAGGACCAGTGAGGTCGGAATAGGTTAAGCTTAAGATTCTTTCCTGATTTTTATCGGTAGAAGTCCGATTGCCTACCTGGTCAGTCGCGTAAGCTTCAATCAGCAATTTGGTTTCTTTGGTATTAAGGGTTACCGGCTTATCATATAAAATATATTCACCGCCGTTAATAGAATAGTAAATTTCTTTAATTCCAGCTTTGTTATCAATCGCGGTTAACTTTAAACGGGACCTGCCTGAAGAATATTCTTTTCCATCTGAAAGATAACTGTCGCCCAGAATCTCCCGGGTGAGCAGGGGTGGAGTTTTATCCAGGAAAAAAGTTAAAGTGTGTGCCGTTTCTCTATTCTCGACCTCATCTTCCGCGTAATAGGTAAGCGTGTGTTCTCCTTCGGGCAACCAGCCAATATAAACCCTGTCAGAATAAATTTTTTCCTTTCCATTGTCAATGGTATAAAAAATATGTTTGACGCCCGAAAGATGGTCTGCTGCCTCTAAGTTAATAGAAACATCTGCAGAAAAAACTGCTTCGTTATATTGGCCATGGAGGTTATGTGTGGTAGAAGGAGCCGAAAGGTCAGCAGAGTAAGTTATCTCATCTTTGGCTTCTACATTTCCCACCCTGTCCACCGCATAATACTTTATGGTATGCGCTACTTCATCGGTAAAATTGACAGGTTCATCGTATGCTTTGTATGCGTCTGTGTTCAAAGCGTAATAAATATTTTCTACTCCTGAAACTTCATCTTTAGCTGTAAATGTAATCGTAGCGTTTTTACCGATAAATACTTTATTATCTTTTTTAAATAGTTTACCATTTACCATAATAGAAGATTCAGGAGCAATGCCATCGGCATAAACCTGCCATAGCAGTTCCTGTTGTGGAGAAATAGTATTTCCTGTTTTAGGATCTACTGCCCACCTGCTTCGGATGTAGTTCACACCTTCTGTATCAAAATAGCTGGGATCAGTGTATTCCGGAGTTACTTTACTTTCTAACTGGTAAGTTTCAGCTTCTACATCAGGAGAAGTGCTCAGGTGAATATAAAATGGAAGTTTTTTGTTCCAGTAAATATCATTTTTATCGTCTACATACACTTTAGCGCTATGCGCAGGCATTTGCTGGCTCAGGGCCATAAAGTGGCTGCCAACCAAAAAGGATAGAAAAAATATGCGTAAAAAAAACATGCAGGTATTCATTTCAGTCAAAATATTTTTAATACTGTTAAATAGGGTGCTTATTCTGTTAAAAAAGTGTTTTTATTTTTAAGTTCTTTTGGTTTCTACCAACCGGGTTAGTTTTGATACTTATTTTCAATAAATATTGCCACCTACTTTAAATCCCATTACCAGAATATCGTCAATTTGTTCGAAACGGTCGCCCATCCAGGTTTTTACCGATTCATATAAATGATCTTTTTGTTTTGGCATCGGAAGAGAATGAATTTCTTGTAACAGACTGTATAAATTCTGTGACCTGAATTTTTGTCCTTTATCGCCACCAAACTGATCCTGAAAACCATCAGAAAAAATATATACGGTAGTTTCCTCTTGTATGGAAATCACATGCTTGTCAAATATTCTCATGGCTTCTGGTTGATACCCGCCGATGGGTCTGCGATTCCCTTTTATCAGGTGCATATTTCCCTGCTGAAAGTATATGATCGGATTGTTGGCGCCAGCAAATTCCATCTTTTTATTTTCTGGGTCAATTACACACAGTGCCACATCCATACCATCCTGGTTTTCGGTTTCCTGCTGTTTCAGCGTGTTTCTTACGCTAACGTGCAACTCATTCAGAATCTGATCGGGTTCCTGGAAGCCCCGCGATTTTATTTCATTCAGAAAGTTATAGCCCAGCATCGACATCAGGGCGCCGGGCACCCCATGTCCGGTGCAATCCACGGCTGCTACCATTTGTTTCTTTCCCTGGTTTTCCATGAGGGCAACCGAATTCTTCGATTGGTGCTTATGACTCACGGCTACCTCTTCTGTTTCCGCAAACCAATAAAAATCTCCGCTCACAATATCGCGGGGTATAAACAAGATGAAAGAGTCTGAGAAAATAGTACTGATGGCTGTTTCCTGCTCCAGCATTACCTGCTGAATGCGCTGCGCATACTGGATGCTGCTGGTAATTTTCACGTTACTTTCATTCAGGTTTTTAAAGGCTTTTTCCAGTTTATCACGCTGATGTGAAATCTGAGTTTTCTGTTGCTGGATGGAATCATTTTTTTCTCCCAGCTCTTTGTTGGTCTTTTTGGCCTGTCTGATGTTCAGATACAGCATAAGAACGAGCAACCCTACGAGAATAAAGCCACCCATCAGCGAGTTTTTGATCAGGGTTTCTAATTTTAGCCTGGCTTCCTGTTCTTTTAAGGCCAGTTCTTTGATTTCTTTTTCTTTAAAAAGCAGGTCAATCTGCATTTGTCTTTCCCTGGAAATTTCTTCTACTTTCTGTAGTTCTTCCTGCTTGTGGTGCAGCTCACTTTCTTTGTTTTGCAGCTCATTTTCTTTGGCATATTTTTCTGCCTGAATCTGGCTGATTTGCTTTTGCGATTCTTCCTGCAGCTTCGACATGTTCTCTTCCTGAATTTTTTTATCCAGCGAAGCATAATAGTTGAAGTAAGCGATTGCTTTTTCGTTATCGCCCAATTGTTTATAGTTTTCAGAAAGCATTCCGTAGCAGCTACGGATCATTTTAAGATTTTGAAGTTCCTTGGCCAGCATAAGCCCTTCCTCTAAATGTTCGGTAGCTTCTTTGTAGTTTTGCTGCATGCTTAATGCAATGGCAAGGTTAATTCTTGCAGAAGCGATATTGAGTTTATCCTTTAAAACTTGCCTGGCAGACAGCGATTGTTGAAAAAATTCAATGGCTTTTTCAACATTATTCAGGTCGGAATACAGAGTACCGAGATGATTGGCAATGGTTGCAATCGCATTTTGGTTTCCCAGTTTATGGTTCAGTTGCAACGATTCCTCAAAATAAGGAACAGCTTCCACCAAATGTTGATGATCCCAGAAATCAAACGCGATTTTGTTCAGATAGTAGCTCTCTAAGCTTTTATTGCCTGCTTTTTTCTGTTCTTCGGCAGCCGCCTTATTGGCGATAATTTGCTGTTGAATAGCGGCAGGCAATGCGACTTCCTGGGCTTTTACCAGGGTAATTGCTATTAAAAATGAAAATAGAATTAAAAAAATGGTTAGAAATTTATTCATACCCGGTTGCTAAAAATACTAACCTCCAATTTTGGAATTTAATGGGTATAAAGAAATTAGATAAATGGCGATAACTTACATAAGATGCATATTTTATGTTTTTTACAAATACCGATGCCCAACTTCTGGTTATAATGAGGTGTGCGTAGCCATCATAAACACTTTTTCCTGTTTCAATGTGTTACGCTGTTCCAGCAGATTTCGCAGGTTTACTTTACCCACCACATATTGCTGATGATGATCGGAACCGGTTTCTATAATATCTTTTACAGGCAAAAACGCTGTTAAGTTCATGTGCTGCGGGTAGCGAATATATACCTGAATATCAAAATCAGGATTATATTTAAGACGGTTACCGGTATGCTTCAGGTTATTTCTTTTTTTATAGGTATACCGATATTCATAAAAATTAGCCGAAACGTCTGAAAGAATGGCTGCACCAGTAGGAAATCCACCGGCACCCTTTCCCTTAAAAAGCTGTTTACCGGCAAACATGGCATCTACCAGTACGGCGTTAAATTCATTTTCTACAGTATAGAGATCCTCATCAGGATGTACCATTACGGGTATTACCAGGGCGATTAGTTGTTCGGAATTTACCTTATGAGCCATGGCCAGCAACTTTATTTTACTTCCTTTGGCTTTGGCGTAGGCCATATCAAGCGCATGGAGGTTATTGATGCCTGAGTTAAATATATGATGGGGAGGTATGGCAAGGCCAAAACCATGAGCTGTGATGATGCAGAGCTTGTTTAACGCATCCATACCGCTTACATCCAGTTCCGGATCAGCTTCAGCAAAACCTAATACCTGGGCCTGTTTCAGGGCTGCTTCATATGGTAAATTTTCGTTGTATATTTTTGACAGAATAAAATTGGAAGAACCATTGAAAATTCCTGCGATACTGTGCAAAGGCTCATTGTCAAAATATTCTTCCAGTGTTCTAATGATGGGTATACTACCGCATGATGAAGCTTCATAGGTTAAGGAAACTCCAAATTCTTCCTGAAGCGCTATCAGTTCCTTCAGATTTTGTGCTACCATTTTTTTGTTAGCGGTAACCACATTTTTTCCATGGCGCAATGCATGGGTTACGATGTGATAGGCTTCCCGCGCATCGCTGATTACTTCTACCACCAGATTGATTTCGGGGTCATCTAGTATTTCTTTAAAATCATAGGTAAAACGCTCCGAGGGTAATGGGCGGGATTTATGCCGGTTTTTTACACATATTTTGAGCACTTCAGCATTAAAATGATCGGTTTGTGAAAGAATATTATACAGGCCCTGACCTACTACACCGAAGCCAAACAGACCAATTTTTGTTTTTTTATTCATTATGATTAATACAGTAAAGTAGAAGCGGATGTTACATATTACCGGGAGGTAGACACCGTTTTGTTTTTTGATTGATAAAACTGACTGATACAATGGCTGATCTGATCTGTTTCTATCAGAAAACCATCATGCCCATAATCGGAATCAATAGAAGCAAACCGGGAACCGGGAATATGATGATGCAGAAACTCCTGTTCGCCCAAAGGAAAAAGCACATCGGAAGTTACACCTATAATTAGACAATTAGCCATTACTGATTGCAGGGCGGAAGCAATGCTTTTTCGGCCTCTTCCTACATTGTGAGCGTCCATTATTTCTGATAACACCCAGTAGCTGAACGCATTGAACCTTTTTGCCAGCTTTTCTCCCTGATAGCGCTGATACGACGAAGCCCTGAAATTATCAGCAGTTTCATTATCAGATTCGCTTTGTGTTTTGCCATAGGTAATGTAATGTCGGTAAGAAAGCAAGGCTATGGAACGGGCCACCTTCATACCATTAATACCTGCTTTATCGGTACTCAGCTCCCAGGTAATATCCTGTTGAATAGCCATGCGCTGCGATTCGTTAAAAGCAATGCCCCAGGGAGAATGTTGTGCGTTAGAAGCAATATTTACAAGGTTGAGGGTACAGTCAGGATACATAATTGACCATTCCAGTGCCTGTTGACCACCCAGAGAGCCGCCAATAAGTGTATGAATTTTATTAATTCCCAAATGTTGGCGCAACAATTCAAAACTGCGCACTATATCGCGGTTCGTAATATCAGGAAAGGTATGGTAGTACGGCCTTTTTGTTCTGGGGTCTACAGAAAGCGGTCCGGTAGAACCATAACAGGAACCCAGCATATTGGCACAAATGATGAAATATTTTTCAGGATTGTAAAGGAAATTCTCACCAAAAAGTCCTTGCCACCAACTGGTAAAATCAGAACTTCCAGTTAGGGCATGGCAAACCCAAATCACGTTATCACGCTCTTTATTCAACTGCCCGTAAGTGGTATAAAACAGGTCGAATCCTGGCAGGTAATCGCCCAGCTCCAGTTGAAATGCCTTTCGGTAGTTGTAGGTACCTGAAACAGGTATACTGTTTTTCAAGGAATTAAATCTAATCGGTTAAATAATCTTTTCACACTTTCACCAATCCTTATTCAAAAAAAGGTTGCTGCCAGGCAGTTGCATGCAATTGGCTGGCAGCAGTAATGGCAAACTTACACTAATTCGGTTTCACTTACTTTTTTAAAAGCCTGCTCAAAATCGGCTTTTATATCATCTATATGTTCGATGCCTACCGAAACCCGCAATTCAGTAGGATAAACTCCGGCGTTGAGTTGTTCCTGCTCGTTTAATTGCTGGTGGGTAGTAGCTGCCGGATGTATAATCAAAGTTTTTGAATCACCCAAATTGGCTAGATGGCTGATTAACTCTAAACTATCTACGAATTTTTTAGCTTTTTCCACATCTCCTTTTATCGTGAAACTCATTACGCCCCCCTTCCCTTTCTTCAGATATTTTTTCGCCAGTTCATGGTATGGACTGGAGGAAAGTCCCGGATAGTTTACACTTTCTACCTGATCGTGTTGTTCCAGCCATTGGGCCAGTGCCTGGGCGTTTTGTACGGTACGTTCTACTCGCAATGATAAGGTTTCCAGTCCCTGCAGAAATAAAAAGGCATTAAAAGGACTTAATGATGGACCAAAATCACGAAGGCCTTCTACCCTTGCCCGGATGGCAAAAGCAATATTGGGTAAACCCAGCGGATTGTTTACACCAAATACATCAGAAAATATCATTCCGTGGTATCCTTCCGAAGGTTCGCTGAACTGAGGGAATTTGCCATTACCCCAGTTATAGTTACCGGCATCAACTATAACTCCTCCTATACTATTCCCATGTCCGCCAATCCATTTGGTAGCTGAATGCACTACCACAGCGGCGCCATACTCAATGGGTTTGAACAGGTAACCACCCGCGCCAAAAGTATTGTCAACTACTAACGGAATATCATGTTTTTTCGCCAATGCGGCGATAGCTTCAAAATCGGGGATATTAAACCGCGGATTGCCAATGGTTTCCAGGTAAATGGCCTTGGTTTTATTGTCTATTTTAGCCTCGTAGTCGGCTACTTCATCGCCGGTTACAAAGCGCACATCAATGCCAATCCGTTTGAAGGCTACCTTAAACTGATTATATGTACCACCGTATAAAAAGTTAGTACTCACAAAATTTTCTCCTTCCTGCAGAATATTATTCAAAGCAAGAAACTGCGCCGCTTGTCCGGAAGCTACCGCCAGCGCCGCGACTCCACCTTCCAATGCGGCAATTCGTTGCTCTAATACATCGGTGGTGGGATTCATAATCCGGGTGTAAATGTTCCCGAATTCTTTCAGAGCAAACAGATTAGCGCCATGTTCCGAATTTTTGAAGTTAAAGGAAGTAGTCTGATAAATAGGTACAGCCCGGGCACCGGTGGTTGGATCTGGAGCTTGTCCGGCATGCAATTGGAGAGTTTCAAATTTTAACGACATCTTGTTTAGTTTTAATTTTTGAGATTAATGTGTACTTTAAAGTATTTGAAATTTTGGTGAAACTGGTTTGGAAGTACTGTGGCGTAAATGGATGATTTGTGGAAATAAACCACGGCATAACTGCCAAACCACTGGTTAACAGCAACAATACATACGCACCCAAAAATGAGAAAGGCTAAGATAAGGTAGCGAAATACACTGTGACGAAAATCGGGAAAATAAACTGCTAAATTTTTTCATGTTCTTAATTGCTTTATATGCTTCCGTTTTAAGGAATCAGGAATTAGCACCTTTCTCCTGCTGATTAGGTTGCTAGCGTTTCAAAGAGCCTGTCTCTCCACGCTTCTTTATAAATCAATTATTGTATAAAGCGGATAATTGACTTGACCTTACAATATTAGGTACAGATTTGGTTATTTACAAATTAACTATATTGTTTGATAAAAAATCTAAAATAAACAATATTTGTCAGATGTTATTTTAATATTAAAAAAACACCTGTTTTATTCAATATATAGCATTTTTTGAGGTTAAATAAAGAAAGCAAACTTAATAAATACAACAATTACCGCTTACTACAGGTTTATTTTGGCATAAAATTCTCTATTAAACTAATACCCATTACATTTGCGGATTAATTTGAATACCAAACCTGATTAAATAACTATGTATTTCAAAAAACTTTCCGATCCTGCCTTAATCAACACCACGAGCAGGGTTCAACACTATTTGCTAATCATGTTTCTGCTTTCCCTGGTACTGGTGGGAACCGGAGGATGTAAAGCGAAAAAGGAAGCTCGGGCTCGGGCAGCTGAAGAGGCGGAAATGATTTCCAAAGCCAAATCAGATTTAATGTTGCTATTGAATGACGATGGTACCCTTACCTTTGAAGAAAAAGAAAAAGAGCTTGCCAGAATCAGGGCGTTGAATATTAATGATCCTGAAATTAACGATTTGATTGCCAGAGTGGCTACCCGCATTGAAGAAGAAAAAAGGGAAGCTGGAAACACGAATCCTGGAAATAATACAAACAGGGGTGGTTCAGGCCTGGATGGGGTTGGTAACCTGAAAAATTACATGCGGCAGATTGTTTCTGCCAGAAGCAATGTTACCGCTAACTATGCCATCGACGAAGCCCTTACGCTGTTTTCTTCCGAAGATGTTCCGGTTTTTATTGTAATTCATGAATCTAATGGTCAGAAAGATTATGACCAGCCTACTACCATTCGCAAATACCTGGAATATTTAAAAGATCAGAAAAAAAGTAACGCGGAAGTCGCAGATGTGGTTTTTGATGAAAATGGTAAAATTAAAGAAGTTGAACTGATTAAAAAGTATTAAAGATGTTTAAAAATAGATTTTTCCTCATTTTGATAGGGGGAATATTATTAGCTTTTACTGGATTTGCTCAAGATGAGATCACGCCTGAAAGAAAACAGGCCATTGATTCACTGGCTTTGGAAAAAGTTAGGGATTTGGGAAAATATATTACCATTATTGGTAATAAAAACACTCCTTTTTCGGAAGCCAATCGGGTAATTGAGCGTGCGGCTGAACTGTTTGCCGATGGAAGTGAAATCGGAGTTTCTTCACTAAATAAATCGGATATCGAATACTTTGACGTCAGGAAATACTTTCAGCGGCTCATGGCACTGAATTATGATAATGTTACCATCCGGTGGTTTGATATACAGTATGTAAGTGATCTGGAACTTCAGCCTGACGGACGGTATGTGGGTATCATTACCATTTATCAGCGTTTTGAAGGAAGTTCATTTGATGGTATGCGGTATAAGGATACTACCAAAAAAGATATTACTATTTTTGTAGAAAAAAAACAAACGCAGATTAGTGGCAGGGTTATCGACTTCTGGGATGTATTATTAGGAGATATTAGAGTAAGTGAAACCCGAATATGAGAATTTTCATTATCTTTTGCCTTATTTTTTTTAGTTGCTTTCATTTAAAAGCACAAGTTTTACACGAGTACCTGGGCGACGAAAGCATGTTGTATGCTGAAACCAAGCAGGTAAATCAGTTTTTCAGAAGGTTTAATGGCGAAGAAAATGAAGAAGGTAAAAGATATTATCCGAAAGATGCCATGTACAGAGATACGGAACTCCGTAAAAAGTATTTGGCCATGTTGTTCGACAATCAGAATAAAAAACTGAGCTCACAGCTGAAAAATGAGTTTATCAATGCCGCTATTAATAAAAACAAACCGTTTTATCTGGATTTTCATGGGGGGGAATGGTTCGCCGAAGTAAAGGCTAAATTCAGATATAAAGGAAAGGAAGAAGAAGGCGTGCTTTTTCTTAAATTGGAAAAAGCTCCGAATGGAGGTTCAAAATGGATTTTCACAAGAGTTTATTTAGAAACATTCGCGGAACTGTTTCATACGGATACCACCGTGCAGCGGAAATTTTTACACCCACTTAGCCATGAGCTGGACTTTATGAATTTGCGAAAAGCATTTAACGATAAAGATGAAGTGCAGGAATATACCAGTAAGGAATATTATCCGGATTTCCTTTCTATCTTTCTGTATGAAATTAAAAACTCCAATCTTTCGTTTGTCACTGTTTCAGATGTTAAATTTCATTTTTTTCAGGTGAATGGCTGGTATTTTCAGGTTTCCAAATTTAACCGAACGGGTTACAACACCGGTTGGCTAATTTCTGATTTAAGTAAAATAACACCAAAAGAACGAGACATTTTAACCAAGTACATCTATTATGAAAGTGAATAGGCGTGTTCCTTACTCCTTTTGCTCCCTATTTCTTCTTGTTGTCTGCCTAATTTCCGGCCCTCAGGTTTGGTCCCAATCAGTCAATAACAATGCGGCTGGTTTAACTCCGGCTCAAATAGAGGAATATCAAGAACAGGCCAAACAGCTGGTGGCTTTTATCGAATTCGCGTTTAATACCCTGGGCAGTGAGTCGGTTTCGGCACGCGATAAAGATGTAATTATTAGTGAAAGTTATTTGAAGGCTTTCCGGGATAACAAAGTACAAATAGAGGATGACCTGATCGAAAATCGCAGCGTAGTTACCAATAAAAGTGTACAGGCTTATTTAAAAGATATCGATTTTTTTTATAAAAATGTTAATTTCGAGTATTCTATTCAGGATGTAAGCCACTATGCGCGCGACGACGGGCAGTTATTTTTTAACGTAACGGTGAATCGCAAGCTGGAAGGAGTTACCATTGACGACAAAAATATTAGTTCTAATAAAAAAAGATATATAGAAATTAACCTGGATCAGGAAGCACGCGACCTGAAAATTGCCAGTATTTATACCACTAAAATAAGCGAACGCGAAGAATTAACCAATTGGTGGAAAGAAGTACCTTACGAATGGCAGGATGTACTTCGGAAGGAAATTTCTGTATTCAGTAGTTCCTTCGATTATAGAATGCTGCGCGAAATTGTAAACCTGGAAAGTCTGGATATTTCCGGGAATCAGTATATTTCTGATCTTTCTCCATTGAATAAACTGGAAAAGCTGAAAACCCTTAATATATCCAATACGAAGGTAAGAAATCTGTTGCCGATCCGTAACCTCACCAAACTACAAACCTTATATTGCTCTCATACCAATATTACCAGCCTGGAACCTATTAAATACCTGATTGAAATAAAGGAGCTGGAGTGTAACAACACCAGTATTATCGATTTGCAGCCCATTGCTAATTTTACCCAGCTCGAGAAGTTAGATTGTAGCAGTACCCCCTTAACCAATCTGGAACCGGTAAAAAACCTCACCGGATTAAAAGATTTTAAAATTTCCAGAACTTTGGTGCAAAGCCTTGATCCGTTAAGCAAAACTAAAAACCTGGTATATCTGGATATTTCTGTTACCAATGTAAAAAATATCGATTCGCTCAGCAGTTTAACCAATTTGTTGCAGTTAAATATGGAGAAAACGCCTGTAGAGGATCTAAGTCCGCTTTCAGGCTTGGAAAGTCTTAAAATGCTTATTTTTAATAATACCAATGTCAGCAACCTGAAACCATTGGAAGGTATTACTTCTCTGGAGCGGATTTACTGCGACAACACACCCATTAGCCAGGCGGAAGCAACCCGGTTTATGAGTGTGAATCCTCGTTGCCTGGTAATTTATGAATCGGAACAGTTGCGACGGTGGTGGGATAATCTTCCTGAAACCTGGCAGCAGGTTTTTAGAAAATATGTGGATATTACTGATACCATTAGTATTGAAACCATTGCCGAAATTTCCAATCTCGCAAAGCTGGATTTGTCGGGTAATCAGGAAATCGTGTCTCTGGAACCATTGCGTAACCTGATCTGGCTGCAAAGTCTGGATATTTCAAATACCAGAATAGCCAATATAGAACCTGTTAAGTTTGCTCGCAACCTGAAGGAATTAAATATTTCCAATACCCAGGTTAACAGCCTGACCGCCCTGGCCGATATGGATGACCTGGAAGCCCTTAACTGTGACAATTCGGCAGTGGCACCGCAAGAGGTTGACCAGTTTATTATCGAAAACCCGGATTGCCTGGTGATTTACAAATCTTCTACTTTAATTCTATGGTGGAATAACCTGAGCCCTGCCTGGCGCGATTTATTTAAAGGTCTGGGCAAAATTGAGGGCATTCCAACCAGAAAACAACTGCATGAAATCATCTTTTTGAAAACATTAATAGTGCCCGACAATACACCATTAGAAGATTTGGAACCTTTATCACAGTTTATCAGACTTCGGGAACTTCAGTTTACCAACACACAGGTTGCGGATTTGTCGCCAATAAGTAATTTAACCGAACTGGAATCGCTGACCTGCTCTAAAAATCCCATTAATAACCTGGCTCCTTTGCAGGGATTGGGCAACTTAAAGTACCTGAACTTTGAAAATACCAGGGTAGAAGATTTAAAACCCATTCGCGATTTAACCGATCTGGTTGAGTTGAACTGTGCCGGTACGCAGGTTACCAGTCTCAAATATTTGTCCAGCCTTATTAACCTGAGGGTACTGAACTGCTATAACACCTTCATCAGGAAGTTAAAACCACTTAGAAGAATTAATTCGCTTACTTCACTCAAATGCTACAATACGCGCGTTTCCGACTCGGAAGTAAGTGACTTCAAAAGTGAGCATCCTGACTGTGAAGTGGTTTTTTACTAATCCGATTGATTTGCCGGGCTAATAGGTAATTAACAAAAAGTAGCTGATTACTGTTCTACCAACTCTCTCATGTCTACCGGAACTACCCGGGAAACGCCTTGTTCTATCATGGTAATGCCATAAATTATGTCTGTGCTTACCATAGTACGCTTGTTATGGGTAACAATAATGAATTGCGATTCTTTAGAGAACTTTTTAATAATCTGGTTGAACTTATCGATGTTAGTATCGTCCAGGGGAGCGTCTACTTCATCGAAAATACAGAAGGGCGCTGGTTTCAGAAGGTAAATGGCAAACAGCAAAGAAATGGCCGTCAGGGTTTTTTCTCCACCCGAAAGCTGATTAATGGTCAGTGGTTTTTTACCCTTAGGCTTGGCCTGTATATCAATGCTGGAGTTAAGCGGATCGTGAGGGTCGGTCAGTAGTAGGTCACACTGGTCTTCTTCATTGAACAAAGAGCGGAATATCATACCAAAGTTCTCCTTTATTTTTCCAAAGGCATCCAGAAATGTCTGCTTGGCAACCGTATCTATTTCATCAATGGTTTCCAGTAATGAAGCTTTTGCCTGTAACAGGTCTTCCCGCTCACTGGAAATAAAATCGTAACGCTCTTTAATTTCCTCATAGGCTTCCATGGCCATTGGATTAATGGGGCCGATGCGTTGGATCCGGTCTTTTAACTTTTGAGCCTCATCCTGCAATTCTGCTATGGAAGTGAAAAGCTCAGATGGGGGTTCTTCTTCCTGTAAAATAGCATCTAGCTCAATCTCAAATTCTACCGAAAGCCGCTCTTTTACGCTGTTGATGGAAAGCTTGGTGTCGTTTTGCTTGTTCTGTAATTCCATAATCAGGGTATCGGCATTTTCACGCTGCTGCTGAATGTCACGGGTGCTTTTTTCGGTTTTGTCAATGTCGCCCCGCAACGCATAATAATCCCGTTCGGCTTCGTTTACCCCTTTTTCTATTTCTTCTTTTTCGGCGTACATGTCATACAACTCTTCCTCACTGATGCCTTTCTTATCTTTTAACTCCTGATAAGCAGTTTCATTTTCCTGTAGTTCCTGGTAATTGTCTTCTATGCTTTGGGTGCGACTGTCCAGCGATTCTTCCTTATAGGTTATTTCCTGCTCCAGAGATTTTACCCTGCTTTCTTCCTGATAATAAAGAATATTTTCCTGGTTATACGCCGATGACCTGTTGCTAAGTTCCTCATTTTCCGATGACAACCGGGTAGAAAGCTCCTTTAGTTCCTCCTCCAGGTGGTGCAGCTCGCCTTCTGCTTCCAGCAGTTGCGGACGGGCATCTTCAACTTCATCCTGAAGCTGGCGCTCCTGATCCAGGGTATGTTCCCGCTTTTTTTCATTGTTCTTTACCATAGCGGCTGTCTGTTCCTGGCGCGTATTGGTGGAAATGAACTCCTCATTCAGTTGGTTCATCTCACGCTGGATGTCAGCAATGGCCTGCTTGTAAGAACTTTCTTTCAGGTGTGTTACTTCCTGGCTTTTCGCTGCAATGGCTGCTTCTAATTGTGCTGCCTCATCTGCTAACCTGGTAAGTGACGCTGTCAGGGTTTCCAGGTTTTTGGCCCGGCCTACTCTTTTTCCTTCGAAAGATCCTACCGATCCGCCAGAAATACTGTAAGGTTTCTGAACCATATGACCATCTTCGGTTACCAGGGTGATACCATCTTGCGGTGGTGAGGCAGGTGAGTTACTGTTTTCCAGAATATAGACCCGATCCAGAATGTGGTGCATCAGGTTACGATAGGCCGGACCAAACTCAACAATATCCAGAGCAGGTATACTTCCCTGTGGCGGGTTTCCTGGTTTCGTGGTCAGGTCGGGGAGTTGGTTCAGCACAAAGAAGTTGGCTTTGCCTTTATCAGCTTCATGCAGCAGGTGAATACCCTGCAGGGCTTTCTCGTGGTTGTTCACCACATAATAGTTCATATATGCACCGAGGAAATTTTCAATCGCTACCTTATATTTATCCTGACAGGTAATAATGTCAGACAGAAGCGGCACATCTTTTCCCCAGTCGGCCTCTATTTTCAGATAGCGGATCGCATCGGGAAAGCCTTCCATGTTTTCAACCAGCGATTTGGTCAGATTGAACTCATTCTGGATGGCGTCTTTTTTCCGGTTGATCTGAATCAGCGTTTCCTTTTCCTGGGAAATCTCTTCAATTACCGAATTAATTTTGGTCTGCAATGCCTGTTCCGCGTTTTCAAGCTCCTGTAGCCGGGCTTTTCTATCATCCAACTGATACTTTAGCTCGGTGGCATGTTCGTCGAAACCGGATAAATCGGCCTGTTGAGAAGAAGCATCGGCACTGCTCTGTTCCAGTTCCTGATTAAAGTTGCTAAGCTGCACCTGCTTGATCTCGATAGATTTTCGCGACTGATAAACGAACTCCCGCTTTTCTTTCGCTTTTTTTTCAGTATCGGCCACGCTGCCCCGCAGGTATTCGGTAACGGAGCGATAAGCTTCGTATTCTTCCTTTAAACAGGCTACATTCTCAGCCGTATTTTTCAGCGTTTGCCGCAATTCCAGGTGTTGTTTGCGCAAACTTTCCAGACTTTGGTTGAGCTGGCCTATACTGTCCTGGTCGCGGTTGATCTGTAAATTTAACTGCTGACTTCTTTCCTGAAGGAAGGTAAGCCGTTCGCTGTTCAGTTGTTTCTCACTTTCCTGTTCCCTTATTTTTTCTACAAAAGCATTCAGTGATTTTTGCCGGGAAGCCAGTAGTTTTTCCTTCCCTACCAGGTCGGCCTTCATTTGCTCGATGCGGGCATGCTTTTCGTTCAGTTCCCGGTTGAGTTGTATTTTCTTATCGCTCTCAGCCGTCAATCGTTTTTGTACTTCATCAAAGGAAAGCTGCCGGTCTTTCAGGGTAACCCGGGCTAGTTGAATACTGATTTGCTTGTACTCTTCCTTGGATTTGAAATACTTCCGCGCCTGTTTGGCCTGCTTTTCCAGCGATTTTAAATTCTTTTCAATTTCAAAGAGCAGATCTTCTACCCGGTCCAGGTCAACATCCGTGGTTTCCAGTTTGCGCATGGTTTCTTTCCGGCGCTTGCGAAATTTGCTGATGCCGGCCGCTTCCTCAAACAAATGTCGGCGGGAGTTTTCCTTGTCGTTCAGAATTTCATCTACCATGCCCAATTCTATTATAGAATAGCTATTGGAATTGATACCGGTATCCATAAACAGGTTCTGAATATCTTTTAACCGACAGGTAACGCCATTCAATTCATATTCGCTATCGCCGGATCGGTAATAGCGGCGCGTAATGGTAACCTGAGAATATTCGGTGGGAAGCAGGTTTTTGGTGTTGTCAAAAGTAAGAGAAACCTCAGACAACTGGGTGGCTTTCCTATTTTTGGTTCCATTGAAAATGATGTTTTCCATCTTTTCTGAACGGAGGGTTTTAATGCGCTGCTCACCCAATACCCACCGGATGGAATCCACCACGTTGGACTTACCACAACCATTTGGGCCCACAATGCCGGTTACTCCTTTATCAAAATTAATTACTACTTTATCGCCAAAGCTTTTAAAGCCTTTTATCTCTAATTTCGTTAACTGCATCTGTCCGATTAAAAGCGGTAAAGTTAGGGTTAATTTCCAGAAAAACTCAACCCCAATGAAAGGTAATTCAAAGAAAAATTTTAAAAAGCTTGTATGGTTTTAGGGCTACCGACAAAATGTGTTATGGATGGTTATTGAATAGACTGGTGGATATGCTGAAATAATTTACTACTTTAGGTGTTCAAAGCAGCATATATGGACGATATTTTTCAAATACTGATTTACCTTTTCTTTTTCGCTATCTACGGGATTTCCCAGCTATTGAAAAACAGGCGCAAGAACAACCGGCCTACCATAGACCAGCCAGAGGGTAACCCGAATCAGGTGCCCCGGCAGGATACGCGGCCTTCACAGCCCAAATCGTTTGAAGATGTAATCCGGGAGCTGATGGGCGATCGGCCAGTGGAACAGGAAAGGCCCCGGGAAGAGCCACCGGTGCGACAGCAGACCAGAAACCGGCAATCGCAACGCAAAAGAAGCCGGGAAATACAATCGGAGGCGTATGAGACGGGAAGCGATACCTATCAGCAGGCAGTAGACGAAGCCAGAAATATGGAGAAACTGGACGACCGCATTGATCTGGAGAATCTGGATAAATTCATTAAACCGGCAATGCCGGCTACACTAGATGGCCCTTCAAAAAAGAAGAAAAAATTTATCAACGATATCAGGAAGAGTTTAAGCTCGCCTGATAGTGCTAAAAAAGCTATTATTTTAAGTGAGATATTGAATCGGAAGTATTTTTAAACGTTATGGCAACTTTATGTTCGACGATGTAAGTGAATATTACTTTAATTGTCCGTACTGCTTTTCGGAAATATCCATGCTGCTCGATCCTTCTGTAGCGGAACAAGAATATGTGGAAGATTGTGAAGTATGCTGCAATCCTATTGCTATATCCTTTACAATTGATGTGGAAGCGAACGCGGTTATTAATTTTGAAGCTACCCGCCTTGATTAGCTACAGAACTGTTCTCAATATTTTGAAAAGTATAATATTCTGACTTTTTTGCGATAAAATCGTCTGACTGGTCGTGGCCCAAAACCAAAAATCAAACTTATTATTCTTTCTGCTGGCTATTACTGTTTATGTAATGCTGACTTTTATGCTGTTTTATGCCGAAGCCGGCCATGAAAACAGCAACATGCGATCAATTGGCGAAGCATTCTGGTTTACGCTGGTTACCCTCACTACGGTAGGATATGGCGATTTTTATCCCACTACTGTGGCTGGTAAGCTGATCGGAGTATTTTTTCTACTGGGTAGTGTGGGCGTAATTGGTTATTTAATCAGTCAGCTGACCTCGCAGGTCGCGAATTACAGAGAACGCAAACGTTTAGGATATATGGGAACAAACTTTGAAAATCATATTTTAATTATCGGGTGGGATAACTTTGGGCAGCAGGTAGCCAATGAGGTGATTAATTCGGGCTAACAGGTAGCCATTGTTACCAACGAGAAAGACGATATCGAACTTATTCATGAGGCCTTTTCCGCGCATCAGACTTTTGCCTTATTTACTGCCTACAGCAATTACGAAGCTTTTGAGAAAGTTAATATCAAGCAAACAGCCTCTATATTTATCAATTTTAAAGATGATGCCGAGGCGTTGATATACGTGCTGAACCTGAAAGACAAGTACCCCAAACTGAATTATGTGGTTTCGTTAAATAACCCAAGTTTGCGCGAAACCTTTGTTACGGCAGGCGTCCGGTATGTGATCTCAAAAAATGAGATGGCATCGCGCATGGTAGCCAGTTATACCTTTGAACCTGATGTGGCCGAAATGGCCGAAGCCCTGATGACCACCGCCCTGGACGGTACAGATTACGACATGCAGGAATACCTGGTTACAGCCCAGAATCCTTATGTGGCTAAAGATTATCTGGATGCTTTTATTGATCTGAAAGTAAACCACGATTGCGTGCTAATGGGCATTAGCAAAATGCAGGACAGCAAAAGAGTGTTGCTGAAGAACCCTTCCAAGGGAGTCAGTATTGAGGCAGATGACTACCTGATTATTATGTGTGATGGGGTGGCTAAAAAGAAAATCGAAAAAGTATTCCAGGTATCAGAAGGTAGAAACAGGGAATGAATTAGCCCTGGCTGGGTCTGAAGGTACCTTGTGACCCCTGTCGCCTACTGCTTCCCCTTTAGTTGGCAATCGATGTGCACAGCCGAGCGAAATAGCATTGGGTTCCGTCGTTGCGACGGCTCCCTGCTCCGGCACTCCGGGCGCTATGCCGTGCTTATGCCAGATTGTCGGTGTTACTGCCGCATTACCGGGGAATTCATCAGGAAACCTTACGTCGACATTACGTTTACCTGCTGCAAGCTAGTCGAAACCTTGTGTCTACTACCCGCCGAAGGTAGTACAGGGTGTAGGCGCGCCGGGTTTCGATGCACTTGCAGCCTGCAAACGGGTAGTAACCACGACGATTCGTCATGCTTTCATAAGGTAATCGCTATGAAACCCCGTGGTACCTGTCCATTTTCCTAAGAAAAACATACAAACGCCAGCGTATCCTGATCGATGCTCCCAGGATTTATTCTGACCACCGTGGCCCGTGGCCTCCTAGTGCAGGGATTAAGAATTAGGGTTTGTTTTTACTATTTGGAGAGTTAAATTTAGAGAAATCAGATGGAGTTTTACGCAAAAAAAATATATCGCACGTCTAAGTGAAGAGGAGCGAGGGGCACTATATGAAGTGATCAGTAAATTGAAAGGCAGTAGTCAAAAGCTACGCCGGGCCCAGATATTCCTCAAGTCAGATGTTGCAGGCCCAGCATGGACAGATCAACGTATTGCCGACGCGTTTAGCTGTCGTATCAAGACAGTAGAGAACCTACGTCAACGCTTTGTTTTTCAAGGCTTTGCGCAGGTGCTCAGCGGGAAGTCCCTGCGGTAGCTAAGTTGCTAAACGGCAAACAAGAAGCTAAAGTGATTGCCATGCGTTTGGGTAAAAGCCCTGTACACAGTAGGAGCAGGACAAGGAGAAAACTGAACTTTAGATACATCATGGTTATATAGAAGTAGCTAAACGTAGTAAGATTAGCTAAACCAAATTTTATAAGAATCCAATGGATTCCAATTGTTATAGAATGCGAAAAGGGTCATGTGATTAAAATAACAGAAACGTTTGGTGATGCTGGCTATACAAAGAGATGGCGTGATGCTGTTAGGCCGGGCTTCCGTAGCCCGGCTTCCGTAGCGCAAGGACATGCCTGTCTATTAAATAATTCTTTAATTTCTAAAAATAACAATTTTTCTTATATTGATAGCCATATTGGTAAACATGCTTGTTGTGCGCGCAAATTCTAAAATCCTTCAAAATACCCTTAGCGATTTATTGATTCAAACTTGTTTTTAATCCCTAATTTATATCATTACTCACTATTAAACCCTAATCATTTATGGAAAATGAAAACAAACGACGTGATTTTATGAAGAAAGTGGGGCTGGGCGGTCTCAGTCTGGCAGGCCTTACAGCAGCTCCAATTGAAGACGTACTGGCCTATTCCACCCAAAACGTGAACAGATACTCTGCTCCCACCGACTTAAAAATCACCGACATGCGCATTGCTGAAATCAGTGGCGTGGTGTTCCGTACCCCTATTGTGCGCATTTACACCAATCAGGGCATTGTCGGGCATGGCGATGTAAGAGACGGGGCCGCCAAAGAGTATGCTCTTTTCCTGAAAAGCCGGATTTTAGGAGAAAACCCCTGTAATGTGGAACGCCTCTTTAAAATCATGAAACAGTTTGGCGGACACGGTCGGCAGGGTGGCGGTGTTTCAGGAGTAGAAATGGCTTTGTGGGATCTGGCCGGTAAAGCCTATAATGTACCCGTTTATCAGCTATTGGGTGGTAAATACAGAGACAGAGTGCGGGTGTATTGCGATACCACCACTTCGCCCGATCCGGTGGAGTATGCCAAACGCATGCAGGAAAGAATAGACAAGGGCTATACGGCTTTAAAAATGGATATCGGCATCAACCTGATCAAAGATGTACCGGGGGCCATCATCAATGCGCCCGAAGGTAAATTAAACCCTTATCAGTATGAATACAAGAAGTACAATATGACTGAGCATCCGTTTACCAATGTGCAGATTACCGACAAAGGCATTAATAAGCTCATGGAATTTCTGGATGTGATGCGGGCGCGGATCGGTTATGAAATCCCAATGGGAACCGACCACTGGGGACATTTCTCCGTGAATGAAGCCATCAAAATTGCCCGGGCGGCCGAGCCTTATAACCTGGCCTATATTGAAGATATCATTCCATGGCATTATACCGACCAGTGGCGTGAAATTACGGAATCATCCACCACCCCTACGCAAACCGGAGAAGATATTTTTACACTGGAAGGAGGTTTTAAAGAACTGATTGATAGCAGGGCGGTAGACATTGTACATCCGGATCCTAACACGGCGGGTGGTATTCTTGAAACCAAAAGAATTGGCGACTACGCCTCGCTGCACGGCATCGGATTTATGCACCACCATGCCGCTGGACCCGTTTCTTTCCTGGGAGCCGTACACTCGGCAGCCGCCACAGAAAACTTCAAGTGGCTGGAACACCATGCGGTAGACAAACCCGAATGGGAAGACCTGGTGACCGGCATCGAGAAACCCCTGGTGCAGAACGGCTATGTAAAAGTGCCTGAAACACCCGGACTTGGCGTGGAACTGAATGAAGAAGTAGTGAAAAAATATCTGGTGGAAGGAGAAAAACTGTTTGCTCCCACACCTGAATGGAATGAAATCCGCGCTAATGATCGGTTATGGAGTTAAATCCGTAATTGTCTGTGATTGAACTTTTACGTTTGTAAGCATCTATGAAAAGGGAAGGTAACACCTCCCTTTTTTATTGTGGCGAATACCAATGATGTATTATCTTCCGGTTTAGCCTTTCCCTATACTTTCAGCTTCCTGTAACTGAAAGGCTTCGGCCAGCAATTCGTACGAGTGCAGCCGGTCAGAAAAATCATCGGTTATGGTGGCGATCACGATTTCATCAACATCGTACGCCGCTGCCAATGTTTCCAGTTTTTCTTTCACTTCGGCCTGGGTGCCGGCAACCATTCTGCCCCGGTTGTGCAGTACCCTACTCCACTCCGCATCGGAATACTGGTAATTTTTTATCTCCTCATAGGTGGGTTGAACATCACGCTGACCTTTTTCCAGACTCAAGAGTCGGAAGTCCATCATAGCCTGCAAATGGGATGCTTTTTCCGGTGTGTCGGCACAAAACACAAAAATACCTACCGAAGCCTGAGGGGCTGTCAGGTAATCAGAAGGTTGAAACGTATCATAATAGTTTCTGACAGCCTGCGGCCCACCTGTCGGATTAATAAAATGCGCGAATGAAAGCGCCAAGCCATAGTGGGCAGCCAGCATGCCACTTTCGCCACTGGAAGTGAGCATCCACATATCAGGATAGGTATCGATATGCGGAATGGCTTTTACTTTTTCGTGTATCGAACCCAAGGGTACCTCATCGGCCAAATAACGCTGTAGATCCACCAATTGTTGGACAAAATCATGCGGATCGAACGTATTGGAAGGATTCAGCAGGTGTGCCGTAAGCCGATCACCACCCGGGGCCCGTCCAATGCCCAGATCGATCCGATTGGGGAACAAAGCTTCCAACAGTTTGAAGTTCTCCGCCACTTTCAAGGTGCTGTGGTTGGGCAGCATCACACCCCCGGAACCAATCCGGATATGTCTGGTTTCGCCAGCCAGATGGGCAATCAGTACTTCGGGAGCAGCCCCCGCCAGCGTTGTTGTGTTATGATGCTCCGACAACCAGTACCGCGTATAACCCAGCCGTTCGGCCAGTTTAACAAGCTGCACACTTTCCTGTAAAGCTTCCCGGGCAGAACTCCCCCTGCGGATGGGCGTTTGGTCTAATATACTTAGTTTTATATCGCTCTTATTTTTCATAATTGATCATTTCTATGATAGCAAATACGAGCTGAGGAAAAAGGAGTTGAATATAGTTAAAGTTTTCTATCTACAAATTATTGAATAAGCCTGTTGTCGGGAACGAACGATTGCTTGCTTAATTTATAATTCTTAATGATTTATGATGCTCATGTTGTAGAATGCGTTACCCAATATTTTGAGGATTATTTACCCTATCCCGCCTGGTGTAGAAACCCTCCTTATTTGCAAATAATAAAGAAAACCTGCTAAACTCTATCACAAACAGTGTTTTTAAATAATCCTGATGTTCCGGTATTTTTATTGATCATAATTGGGACAATGTGATCCATCAATTAAACATACCAGTAAAGAATTATTTAACCTGAAAGCACTATGGAAACCAAAGAATTAAAAGAAAAAGACTTACCCAAACAAAATCAGGAAGCACCCGGACTGGAATCGGATATGAAACCTGAACCGCTGGTCATCAGAGATAATTACCGGGGTACCGATAAATTAAAAAAAAAAGTAGCATTAATTACCGGAGGTGATTCTGGTATTGGTCGTTCGGTAGCCGTTCACTTTGCCAGAGAAGGCGCGGACATCGCCATTATTTACCGAAGTGAAGACAGTGACGCGGAAAAAACCAAAAAGCTGGTTGAAAAAGAAGGCCAGAACTGCATGTTGATAAAAGGAAACCTTCAGGATAAGGTTTTTTGCAGAGAATCTGTGGAAAAGGTCACTTCTTTTTATGGTAAGCTCAATATCCTGGTGAACAATGCCGCTGAGCAACATCCCCACGAAGACCTGTCGGACCTGGATTTAGCGATGATGGAAGAAACCTTTAAAACCAACATTTTCTCTATGTTTTACATTACCCAGCCCGCGCTTGAAAAAATGAGTCAGGGCGATGCCATTATTAACACTACCAGCGTAACGGCTTTTCATGGCCGACCCAATTTAATCGATTACTCTTCTACCAAAGGAGCCATAGCCACTTTTACCCAGGCGCTGAGCCAATCGGTAGCTGAAAAAAACATTCGGGTAAACGCCATCGCGCCCGGCCCCATCTGGACCCCACTCATACCATCCACCTTTCCGCCCGAAAAGGTAAAGAAATTTGGTAAAGATACGCCCCTTGGTCGGCCCGGGCAACCCTCGGAATGTGGTCCTGCGTATGTGTTTTTAGCTTCCGAAGACGCTTCCTACATCACCGGCCAGGTTATTCATATTAATGGAGGTGAGTTAATTACATAAGCACTGCGGCATGGCAAATTATTATTTCAGAATACTGATCTGCCGGCTGTTTCTCTAAAGAAATAAATAATAAAAATAAACACCGGAAGATAGCGCGTTCCTCTGCTATTTTACGGTGTAATTCTTTTGCCTGAATACCTTCTGCCTTACCGTTTGGAAACCGGTTTTTCGTCCAATTTTCTGGGTAGTACTTTTCCATAGAAACAGCGATCGAAACCATTAGTTCAGTAAAATTAAAACCGCCATCAGGTTTAATTTTGGTAGTGGAAGTAAAAGGAATACGCTGATGGCAATCTTATCTATTTTCCCATAATATTTTAACACACCTGATTTTTGGATTTATCATTGTTAAACTTTAACATAATTACCCCGTATATTTGTTGAATTATAATAAGAGAAAACGCGACGTATGATTGCAATTAATAATCTCTCCTATTACATAGGAGGAAGACCACTGTATGAAGGAGCAAATCTGCACATCAAACCTAAAGATAAAATTGGACTTATTGGTCTGAACGGAACTGGCAAATCTACTTTACTCAGGCTCATCAATGGTGAATATACGCTGGATGGCGGTGAAATTTCACAAAGTAAGGATTGTACCATCGGCTTTCTGAATCAGGACCTGCTGTCTTACCAAACCGATGACTCTATTCTGACCGTAGCCATGCAGGCTTTTGGCGAGGCTGTTGATGTGGAGCGGCAGATTGAAAAGGTATTGCATAAAATGGAAACCAACTACGAAGATAAGTTGGTGGACCAGCTCACCCGGTTGCAGGAAAAATACGAAGCCTTAGATGGCTACACCATGCAGGCCAAAGCCGAAGAAATTCTGGAAGGTATTGGCTTTAATACGGCAGATTTGCACCGACCCCTGCGCGAATTTTCAGGAGGCTGGCGCATGCGGGTAATGCTGGCGAAACTTTTACTGGAAAAGCCTTCCCTGCTCATGCTCGATGAGCCTACCAACCACCTTGATTTACCTTCTATCCAATGGGTGGAAAATTATTTGAGAAATTATGAAGGGGCGGTAATCGTGGTGTCTCACGACCGGAAGTTTCTGGACAATACGGTAGATATTACGGTTGAAGTATCGGGTTTGCAATTGAATACTTATCCTGGTAATTATTCTTTTTACCTGGAAGAAAAAGCCTTACGGCAGGAAATACAGAAAAACGCCTACGAAAACCAGCAACAGAAAATAAAGCAGACCGAACGTTTTATCGATCGTTTCCGTGCCAAATCCACCAAAGCCCGTCAGGTACAATCACGGATAAAATCGTTGGAACGTATGGACATAGTAGATGATGTAGTGGACGAAAATGCCGTGGTCAATTTTAAGTTTTCATTCAAAAAGCAATCGGGCCGTTTTGTGGTGGAACTCGACCATGTGTCAAAATCGTATGACGACCTGGACATTCTAAAAAACACCACAGCCATTATTGAAAGAGGCGATAAAATCGCTCTGATTGGCGCCAATGGAAAAGGGAAATCTACCCTGCTCAGGGTGATCGCCGGCACTGAAAAAGTAGGTGGTGAAAGAAAGATGGGGTATAATGTAGAAATGGGTTTTTATGCGCAGCACCAGTTGGAAGCCCTGCATGTGAATAATGAAATACTGGACGAACTAAAGCAGGCTGGTAGTGAAAAAACCGAACAGGAACTCCGGAGTATTCTGGGCTCTTTTCTGTTTGTAGGCGATGATGTATTTAAAAAAATTAAAGTATTATCGGGTGGTGAAAAATCCAGGGTGGCTCTGGCCAAAACCCTGATTGCCGAATCAAATTTCCTGTTGCTCGATGAGCCTACCAACCACCTCGATATCCAATCAGTGAATATTCTGATACAGGCTTTGCAACAATACCAGGGAACGTTTATCGTGGTATCGCACGACCGGTATTTTGTTTCTGAAATCGCCAACAAAATCTGGTATATTGAAGGCTGTCAGATCAAGCAATATCCGGGTACGTATGACGAGTATAATTATTGGATACAACAAAAAGACAGTCAACAGCCCAAGCCTGTGGCCGAGCCTCCCAAAGAAAAACCAAAACTTCAGGCTGCTGAAAAGCAAAAGGATAACCAGGAAAATCTTGAAAAGCAAAGAACTATAATCCGGCTGGAAAAGGAAATTGCCGCTATTGAAAGAAAAATCAGTCAGTTAGAAGCCGATAAACAAAAAATAGAGGCAGAACTGGGCAAACCTTCGGTATTTGGTAATGAGCAATTGCTTGCCAAGGCCACCGAAAAATTTGAAAAGACAGAAAACGAGCTTGGTGCAGCCAATAGTCAATGGGAAGCCCTGGCATTGCAGTTAGATGAACTTGCCAATGAATAATCCGGTTATGATACACAAACAATCATAGCTTTATATCCAATATTTCCGCAAATGAATTCCTCAAAATTACATTTTAATTTATGGGTCGGTGCTTTTTTTCTCCTGTATCTGGTTCCAGCCTGTGTGCCGATTAGCCAGACCGGTTCCAATACCAGTACGCCTAACATTAATCTTACTGAAAATGGGGTTTATACCGATAAGGTTTTTGCTCAGGAAGCCAGAACCATTCAATTGATTCGTCCCAACGAACCTTTACTGGGTGCCGTAATTCCCATTTCACAGGAAACACCCTTGCTGCTGGCTTTCGATGTATTGGAATTGTCGGGTAACAACAGCGCTACGGAAGTACACGCCAAAATTGTTCATTGTAATGTTGATTGGCGAAAATCGACACTCAACAACATTGAATTTCTGAATGATTTCAATGAATTTCCCATTAACAACATCTCGCTTTCCTTTAATACAAAAGTGCCGTACTCTCATTATCAATTCCAGGTGCCCACCGTAAAACTTTCAGGAAATTATATTATTAAAGTATATAAGAATAGAAATGAAAATGAGGTTTTGTTTACCAGAAGGTTTATGGTGTACCAAAATCTGGTGGCAATTGGCGCAAGTATTAATGTATCCAGCGGTGTTCCCGAACGAACTACCCACCAGCAGGTAGAGTTCACAATAAACTATAGCAACCTGAATGTTCCTAATCCTGCTGATGGATTCTGGGTAGTAATCCGGCAAAATCAGGCCTGGTATAATGCCATTGAAGGGTTAAAACCCACTTTTATCCGGGAAGTGGACAAACAGTTAGAATACTCGCATTACAATTTGGAAAACAATCTTCCTGGTGGCAGCGAGTATCGCTATTTTGACTTGCGTTCTACCCACTTTAAAGGGCAAAATGTGGGAGAAATTATGCTGAATAAAAGTCCTATCGAAGCCTTTCTGTTGCAGGACAAAAGCCGGGGCGGCGAAGCGTATTCTCAGTACAATGATTTAAATGGAGGATTTATTATTGGGAACGCGGAAACAGAAGACAATTCCCTGGATGCCGATTATCTGCTTACTCATTTTTTTATCCGTTCAGAAACACCGGTGCAGGGCCAGGTATATATTACCGGCGCGTTTAATAACCGGCAGCTAAACCCTGAGAATCAAATGAAATATCAGCCCGATCTGCAAGGCTATACGGGTACAATTTTATTAAAACAAGGATTTTATAACTATCAGTACTACGTTGATACGGATAATCCGGCTATTGCGTCCTATTATTTCGAAGGTTCTCACTTTGAAACAGAAAATCAATACGAAATATTTATATACAACCGGCCAATCGGGATGCAAGCAGATTTATTAGTAGGATATACTAATATTTTCCATAATGTACGGAACCGCAACTAAAAGCACTTATTGCGCCTATAATTATGGGAAAAAGAAACTACTTATTAGTAAGAACTGAATTGCTGAATTCGTATTTCACTGTGTTTTTTCCGGGTGCGGCTTCGGCTATATCGAGCATGCCAAATCCTTTAAAAGTATATAAACCCAGTCCGTTGGTAAACACGAAGCGTTGTACCTCTTTAGCGGCATACAAAGTAAACGGAAAAGTATAACCACGAACTTCATATTTCACATCCTGATCGTAAAGGGGATAAATACGGGCGAATTTTTTCTGTTGCTCTCTGATTTTCGCCAGATATTCCTTATCCGGTACAATCTGAAACTTGAAAAACGAAGCTATTTCCTCAGAGTTATACAGTCCGGAACGCTCCATTTTAAGCATGGTAGCATCGTACAGCATATCTGAAAAGGTATCGGATTCCGGCGTAAAAAATCGTTTGGCCCGGTCGTCGCTAAAGGAAGGTTGAACGAGTACAAGCGGCGAAATACAAACATACTTGGAAGCCTCCTCCAATTCAGGTTCTTCTTCTTTTTCAACGAACTCAGGAATCAGGAACATGGTTCCGATTTCAATCTGAGGAAAACCGAAAAGATGTTTCAGAAAATAATCAATAAAGTCCTTGTTAGCGGATGATAAGACCAATGTTACCCGATTCGAATAAAAATGGAGTCCATTCCTGCTAATTTTAGTTTGTCCTTTTAAGCCGGAAAAATTATAGAGGGTTTCCTCAATAAATTTCTTTTCCCCACCTTTGACCAATATACCTTTGACCAATTGTGCCAACAAATACTGATGGTGGAATGGAACATATGAACCTCTGTTTTTTAGAATAAAAATGATACGTGCCCTCACTTCTTGATATTTTAAAAATCCTGTGTGTAAGTTAGGCTGACTTAGTGCTTCGGATAATATTAAAAATAGATTAGCGAATATTAAAATGCTTGCCAACAGGCAAAAAATCTAATCATAATAGGAAAACAAAAAGAATTTTAAAGAACAAGCATACATTCCTATTGGTTACTCTTTTTAATTTTCATCTTATATTGAAAATAATGCTCTAAATTATAATTATTTTCAGAAGAAAATACAATACAATTTACAAAAAGCTTACACGAATTCGTAAATTGTAAAATTATAAAGATTCTTGAAAATTTCTAGTATTATTTAAAAATAATGATTTAAACGTTAAACCTGAAGTGCATAATATCGCCATCTTTTACCACATATTCCTTTCCTTCTATCGATAGTTTACCCGCTTCTTTACAGGCTAACTCGCTACCATGCTTCTGGTAATCTTCCAGTTTAATTACTTCTGCTTTGATAAAACCTTTCTCAAAATCGGTATGAATAACACTGGCGGCCTTGGGTGCTTTCCAACCTTTCATAATAGTCCAGGCCCTTACTTCCTTTTCTCCAGCAGTAAAATAAGTGATAAGATTCAAAAGTTTATAAGATGCCGCGATTAATTTGCTAAGACCTGATTCTTTCAAGCCAAATTCCTCCAGAAATAAGGGGCGCTCTTCCGGATCCAACTCGGCGATCTGGGCTTCAATAGCAGCACTTACCAGAATAATTTCGGCATTTTCACCCGCTATAGATTCACGCAGCGCATCTACGTACGCATTGCCTGAATGAATAGAGGCTTCTTCCACATTAGCCACATAAATTACTGGTTTTTTGGTGAGCAGGTGCAAATCAGCAACTGCTTCATCGTCGCCTTCCGAAACTTCTACAAATCTGGCGTTTTTGCCTTCCGATAGCGCTTTTTCGTATGTCTGTAAAACCTGGAGCGCAGCACGGGCTTTTGTATCACCTGATTTGGCAATCCGTTCTACTTTATCAATTTTTTTCTGAATCGATTCCAGATCCTTGAGTTGCAATTCATTATCGATTATTTCTTTATCAAATACCGGATCGATACTACCGGCCACATGTACCACATTGTCGTCGGCAAAGCACCGGATCACATGAATAATCGCATCTACTTCCCGGATGTGGGATAAAAATTTATTCCCCAAACCTTCGCCCTTGCTGGCTCCTTTCACCAATCCTGCAATATCCACAAACTCAATGGTAGTTGGAATTACTTTTTGGGGTTTTACCAGTTCTTCCAGAATTTGCAACCGGTTATCAGGCACTGTAACAATTCCTACATTTGGTTCAATGGTACAAAAAGGGAAATTAGCTGCCTCGGCTTTCGCACTCGATAAAGCATTAAATAAAGTAGACTTACCTACATTGGGAAGTCCTACAATTCCGCATCTTAAAGACATTTATTAACAGACTTACTTGGGTTTGAAAACATAAAACTGTTTATACCCTTCATACATTTCATTAAAAATAACGCGTAAAATGGTATAAACAGGTATAGCCGCAACCATACCAATTACGCCGGCGATTGTCGCGCCTGCAAAGATAACAATAAAAATTTCAAGCGGATGCGCTTTTACACTTTTGGAGAAAATAAGTGGCTGCAAAACCAGATTATCAATGAGCTGAACCACCCCAAACACAGCGATAATTTTCAATCCTAAAAAAAGCATATGATTATTTCCAAATCCACTTCCTGTAGAAACTCCTACAATTATTCCAAAAGCAGCTCCTAACGTTGGCCCCGCATAGGGAATTAAATTGGCTACCGCGGCGAATATAGCAATAGTAAGGGCATATTTTACTCCCACAATGCTTAATCCCATGGATGCAATACAAAAAATAGAGAATACCTGTAACAAAATCCCGATCAGATAATTAGATAGCAGAATTTCTATCTTGTAAATGGCAACAATAAAAACCTCAAAATACTGATTGGGAATTAATTTTATAATCTGCCTTCTTAGAATACCTTTATTGTGAAGTAAAATAAAAGTTATGAATACAACGGCCAGTAATCCAATAAAAAAATTACCTGTAAAAGATATTAATTCATTGATAATTACACTGAAATTTAATGATTGAATAATGGATAAAAGATTGGTTCTGAGGTTATCTACAATAAAACCTTCGGGTTGGTCCGTAAGATTATTATCGATGAAAAAATTTTCCACATTTTGTAAGGGTACTGTTACATTGTTATAAAGTTCATCATAATCTAATGTATTAATGATACTGATCTGTTCGGTAATCAGTGGAATAAATAGCACTACAAACAGGGAAACTATACCAATGATTACGGCAAATGAAATTATAATGGCAATAAACCGAGGGATTTTCATGCCAAAGATATGCAACTGATTGATCCGATTGGTAAGGGGCGTACAAATGGTAGAAAGAATAATGGCAATTACAAAATAGCTGACGATATTGGAAAATATCCAAACCAGCAAAAGAAAAACCAGTAAGACCAGCAGAAAATAAACAAGTGTTTTATTGATCATCGAAAAGTAAAATTAAATAAAAAAGCCCATGAATTTATATCCAAGGGCTTTTGTAAGAGCAATTTTTTTTGAGTTAATCCCAGCTCAATTCATCATCAATTCTGGATTTTTCCTGTTCGGTTTCCTCATATTGATTAAAATCGTATTCAGGCATTAATTCTTCTTTAACATGTCCTATGGTTTCTTGCAGTGCATTAATGAACTTGTTGAAATCCTCTTTGTACAGGAATATTTTATGCTTCTCATAAAAAAACCCGTCATCCTTGTACCTCCTTCTACTCTCGGTGATTGTCAGGTAGTAGTCGTTGGAACGTGTGGATTTGATGTCGAAAAAATAAGTACGTTTTCCTGCTCTTACTCTTTGCGAATAAATTTCTGCCTTTTCTTTTTCTTGATTTTCTTCCACAGTGCCTTAAGTTTTAGTTGGTTAAATAATGTTTGGAAATAACATTTTGGGCTAAATATAGTGTAATTCTTTTAACTATAACAAATAAAATCACAATTTTTGAACAATTTAATAGTTTGAAGGTTACCTTGGCTTAATTTTCATAGTGTAAATTTTAATTTTTAATCTCCTGATCATTGCCTTTTTTAACTTTTGTATTTAAAGGATATATTGTACAGGCATTGCCCATAACTTTGTAAACAATTTTTTATGATAAAATTATCAGAAATAAGGGCTTTTGGTAATATTGAGCTTTTGGCCAAACAGTTGGTAGAAGGATTTATTACCGGCCTTCATAAGTCTCCTTATCATGGATTTTCGGTTGAATTTGCCGAACACCGCCTTTATAATACTGGTGAAAGTACACGACATATCGACTGGAAAGTGTATGCGCGTACCGATCGGCTTTATTCAAAAGTGTACGAGGAAGAAACCAACCTCAGATGCCGACTCGTGATCGACAATTCTTCCTCCATGTATTATCCAAAAGAGAACAATGGAAAAATTACTTTCAGCATTATGGCTTCGGCAGCAATTGCTTATTTGCTGCAAAAACAGAGAGATGCGGTAGGGTTGTGTACGTTTTCAGAAAGCATAGAGCAACAAACTCAGGTTAAATCTACCTCATCACACCTTCATAAACTTTTTTTGTTATTAGAAGATATGCTGCGGAATCCACCCGTTATGAAAAAAACTTCGGTGGCTTCGGTGCTGCATCTCGTGGCCGAACAAATTCATAAAAGGTCGCTAGTTGTAATTTTCAGCGATATGTTTGAAAACCAGGCTGAAGCTGATCAGATGTTTGCGGCCTTGCAACATTTGAAATATAACAAACACGAGGTATTACTTTTTCATGTGACAGATTTTAAAACTGAACTCTATTTCGATTTTGAAGAAAGGCCTTATGAGTTTATTGATATGGAAGGTGGGGAACGGCTTAAATTGCAGCCTTCTCAGGTAAAAGAAGCATATCAGAAGTACATGAAAGAATATTACCAGGAATTAAAAATTAAATGCGGACAGGCAAAAATAGATTTTATTGAGGTTGACATCAACGAAGGTTTCAATAACATACTGAAAAGCTATCTAATTAAAAGAATTAAAATGAAATAAAAAAGGGTGAATTTCCAACTGAAACTCACCCAATCATATTATTTAAAAGTTGGTTATGCACTATGCATCCACTCTTTTTTAGCTAGTAATTCTTCTTCCTCTTCAGGATTGTCGGGATCTTCCACACAACAATCAACCGGACAAACGGCTGCACACTGAGGTTCTTCATGAAATCCGGTACATTCCGTGCATTTTCCGGTTACTATATAATAAAATTCGTCTGAATAAGGTTCCTGTGATTCATTGGCATCCATTACGGTACCATCTTCCAACTCAACTTCCCGCAAATCGGTACCATCGGCCCATGTCCATTCAACACCTCCTTCATAAATAGCGGTGTTTGGGCATTCCGGCTCACATGCACCACAATTTATGCATTCGTCTGTTATCATTATCGCCATGATAATATATTATTTTAGTTTTAAAATTTTCGTTTACAAATTATTAACAAAGTAAATAAACTTTAAGTTTGCTGACAAAAGTTTTAAAAAAATAATGCGAAAATGACAAAACTGAATGATAGAATCCGGGCATTTTCTACCGTAGGGGAAATTTTGAAAAATTTGCGACCTTCGGAATTAAATACTATTTACCAAAGGGCAAGAGGAGAAAATAACTGGTTTACCGAAGATAATATTGACTTCGCGTTAAAAGGAATTCAAAATTACCTGAATAAAGAAAAACTTACTGAATGGACAAAAAACCTCTCTTCTACCAATAAAAATCCCAAAGAAATAGGGTTAGTAATGGCAGGAAATATCCCTTTGGTAGGATTTCATGATTTTCTTACGGTGCTGATCAGCGGCCATATTTTAAGGGCAAAGCTTAGTTCACAGGATTCATTTTTGATAAAGTATATGGCTAACCTGCTATTGGAAATTGAACCGCAATTTTCAAATTTTCTTCGATTTGAAGATAGATTAAAAGGCCTTGATGCTATAATCGCCACCGGTAGTGATAACACGGCACGTTATTTTGAATACTACTTCGCTAAAATTCCACACATCATCAGGAAAAACCGAACCAGTATCGGGGTTCTGTCACACGCTGATACCCAGGAGGAATTACAGCATTTGGGAGAGGATATTTTTCGTTATTTTGGTTTAGGTTGCAGGAATATAGCTAAACTATTTGTACCTGAACATTATAATTTCGAACCATTGTTCCTGGCCTTGCAATCGTATGAGGCAGTAATGATGCATCACAAATACCAGAACAATTATGATTACAATAAATCCATCTATCTGGTAAACAGGGAGCCGCATTTAGACACTGGTTTTATGCTATTCAGGGAAACTACAGACCTGGTGTCGCCCATTAGTGTTATTTATTATGAAACTTATACCAGTACGGAAGCGCTGGAGAATAAACTCAAAACTATTCAGGATAAAATTCAATGCATAACCTCACAGGCTGGTTGGTTTCCTGGCAGTATTCCTTTTGGCACAACCCAGTTACCCGAATTGTGGGATTATGCCGATCGGGTTGATACACTAGATTTTGTCAACAACTTATGAATTAAAAACCCGATGCGTATTGACTTCGGGTTTTTAATTAATTTGATTATGGTGTTTTTCCACGCCATATTTCCACCCTGCCTGTTATAGATTTGTCAGTGTCTTGTAATTTTAACCGGTAGAAATAAATACCATCCGGATAATCTTCTCCATTCCACGCCTTGGTATTACTATAAGCTTTCGACACGTAAACTATTTTACCCCATCTATTGGTAATTACCAATTCCGCACCGGTTTCTCCCTGTGGTTCAGGTAGATTTACAATCCGGAAAGTTTCATTTTCACCATCATTATTAGGCGTGAATACGTTGGGAATGAACAATTCCTCAGTATATTTAATATCCACATCAAAGAATCTGGAGCAACCAAAGGTATCACGTACTTCGATGATATATGGACCACGTTCAAGGTTTTTGAACGTATACGCGTAGGGATTGATTATTGGATTATTATTTTCAACTGTAACCCAATCAGTCGCATTACCAAAAGGATCGCTCAGAATTTTTACTTTGTAAGGAAGTCCGCCACCGGTTATATTGCCTACTACAATATCACCTTTCGGATCGTTCACCATTACTTTTACTACAGCAGGAACTTCCGCATCTAAAGCCCGAATCGCGCCATTTATCACAAAAGTCGGTGAAACTTCAGCGGTAATTACCGAACTGCAAACAGGTTGTGTCTGAACGATTTGCACCTTATATTCCCCTCTTTCCAGATTATCAAAAGTATAACTGGAAGGAATGGCAAAGAACTGCTGAGATTTGACCGGGATAGAAGAAGTTACATTGTACAAATGCGCCGTAAAAGGAGCATCTTCCGATACGCGAATATTGCTAATGGTTACTGTACCTCCATCACCAAAACACTCAATATCAGTGCTGGCTATATCGAAACGAACCGGAATAAGATCGGCAGCAAGCACCTGGATATCACGGGTTCCCGGGCAAGCATCAGGATTACCTGAACGAACGATAATTTCATAGGCAGCATCGGTCGGCACATCTTCCAGGAAGGCAGAGGTAATTCCGATGGACATATAAGCCCGGCTAATTGTATCTGTCGCATCAGTCGCACTCACTGCAAATACCTCGTAAGGACCATTTGCCGTAGTTTTTTGTGTATTCAGCATAACTTTTAACTCCGCTTCCTGTATTGGGGCATCGCATTGCGGCAAGGTGATACCGATGCTATCAATCACCACTCCATGTTCAGGGATCACAAAGTTAGACTGACAGCTTGGCGAACCAGATTGGGTGACCACCGTATAATCGTAGTCTCCAGCCGGAAGTGTGTTAAATGAAACCCCACCGGTTCCCGTATCTGATAAATCAATCAATCCGTTGGCACTTAAAATTCTGATGTTGTATTCAAGATTTTCACCGCCTATTACTGTAAAAGTAACACTACCGCCACCATTGTTACAATCGGCAGGAATTGTAGCTACATCTACCGTTTTGTTTACCAATTGGCAAATGGGTGAATTTTCTCCACCGGAACTACAATTATTTTCCAGATTTACCAGCACCGTATCCATATTCAATCCTGTTTCCTCATTCTGAATGATAATCATATAATCGCCAGCCGTTAAGTTGTTGGCCGAAGTGGAATTAATTCCAAGATTATCTCCTTCAGGACTAACCCACAGGTATGAATAATGTAGGTCTGTTGAACAAGTGACCGGAACTGATAAAGAAATAGATCCGTCTGCTCCCTGGCAGGTCTCTGGTTTGGCGGTAACTTCAATGGCTTTCTGAGATGTAATTATTCTTGTCAGCACCAGCATATCGCTACAGCCTGCACTTGCCTCCGCATCTTGTATGTACACTTTGTATTCTCCCGATTTCAATTCATCAAAAGCATAGACTAATCCTGGTGCATTACTACCTGTAAACCAGCCTAATGCAGGATCTAAACTATATCTGAAACGGGCAGCATCTACCCCTGGCCCAGGTAATAAGTTGACAAGCAAAGCTCCATCTTCCCCACCCGGACAATTTATATTCACAGGGCTCAAAGTAAACTTAGCCGTAGCCAAACCACACCCACCATCTGCGCATACTGTTTTTTGTGCTATACTAATTACTGTATCTTTCTGGCAGCCCGTTATATTATCCGTAATAGTAACCGCATAATCTCTGGCAGTCAAATTTTCCGTAATTTCGGAGGTAAGCTGATCTGAAAAACTATAAGTGTTTGGCCCGGCTACCGAAATCGTTATTTTTCCGTCATTAGTTCCTCCGCAACTTACAGAATCTACTGCCACGGTTATCGAAAAGTCCACATCATTACCTACTATGAAAGTGGTGTCTTTTGAACAACCACTGGCATTGTCTGTAATGGTAACGTTATAAGCGCCTTCTGATAAGCCATTTGTGTTGGCCTGTGTTAATCCACCACTGAAGGCATAGGTATTAGGACCCGTCACAACAATATCAACTGCACCGTTGCCATCACCACACGATTCATTTGCTATATTAGCAATTATGCTCACAGTGCCATCAAATGTGGTAACATTGATTATGGTATAAGTAGTATCCTTTTTACACCCGGTAACCGCATCAGTAACAGTTACAAAATAATCTCCGGCAGACAAACCGGTTGTTACGTCCTGCGTTAAATCGCCTGAATAAATAAACGAATTTGGACCGGTAGCACCAATAGTAATGGTACCTGCCGCATTGTTACAGGTTTCTTCAGCTACCATTGAACTTAGCGTAAATCCTGCTGACCCGGTAATGGGTATGGTAAACGCAGCGATACATTCATTCACCATATCCTCAACTGTTACTGTATAGTCACCAGCCTGGGTTAGTCCATCAATATCTCTTGTGGTGGCAGAATATGCATTAGGTCCAGTCCAGGAATAG
>JBGTIS010000318.1:0-5655 GCA_041745535.1 Cyclobacteriaceae bacterium
GGTGCTTGGTGATACCATGAGTTCTCAGCAATAATAATTTTTGATATAACGCTTCGCTATTAGTTGTAATCATACCTCCCTCACCACAAGCAATGTGCTTTACGGGATGAAAGGAAAAAACCGACAAGTCTGCATATTGCCCATTTCCAGAGTATTGTTTTCTTCCTTTACTATCGATAAAATAACCTCCTAATGAATGACAGGCATCTTCAATCAACCACAGGCCGTATTCATCGGCAAGTTTCCTAAAGGCTTCCAGATTAACTGGTAATCCCGCAAAACTTACGGGAATGATTCCCTGATAGGTACCTTTAGGAGAAGACTCTAGTAAATTTTTAACTTTACTTATATCCAGAATAGCTGTATCAGGATCAATATCACTAAATACTACTTCCCCACCACAATATCTGATGCAATTAGCAGATGCAGCAAAGGTGATGGGAGTAGTAATTACCTTAAATCCATTGGACACATTCAAAGAAAGCGCTGATAAATGCAAAGCTGCCGTACCATTGGCCACTGCAATGGCATATTTTGCTCCTATATATTGTGCAAAAGCAACTTCAAACTCAGCAATTTTAGGACCTTGGGTAAGATAATCGCTACGCAACGTTTCAGATACAGCTAAAATATCTTCCTCGGTAATGGTTTGTCGGCCGTAAGGTATTGGTTTCATACAGATGCGGCTACGTTGAAATTACTATCAACATGTATTTTAATAAGATTTCTGATTTCTTCTACAGATAGCCATTCTTCATTAGTTCCTGAATTATAGGTAAATCCTAAAGGTACTGGTTTGGCATTGCTGCTAAACATATAGTCTTCTTTAGACCAGGCTGGATCCTGTGGAAGGATAGCGTAGTACTTACCCAAATCTACTGTAGTAAATGAATCGGATGCCGTAATCATTTCTTCGTGGACTTTTTCTCCAGGTCTGATTCCAACTATTTTCTGTGCGCAGTCTGGTGCAATCGCGGTAGCCAATTCGCAAATTCGGTACGATGGAATTTTTGGAACAAATATTTCACCCCCCCAGGCATTTTCAATGGCATGCAATACCATTTTTACTCCATCTTTAAGTGTAATATTAAAACGGGTCATCTGCTCGTCTGTAATAGGAATTATTCCATCTTCCCTCTTTTTAAGAAAAAAGGGAATCACCGATCCTCGTGAACCCATTACATTTCCATATCGTACTACTGAAAATCTGAGATCACGTTTTCCTTTAAAATTATTGGCTGCAACAAATAATTTATCTGAGCATAATTTAGTAGCCCCATACAAGTTGATAGGAGCCGCAGCTTTGTCGGTAGACAGGGCTACTACCCTTTGTACACCGCAATCAAGCGCGGCATTAATTACATTTTCGGCACCCATAACGTTAGTTTTAATACATTCCATTGGATTGTATTCTGCGGCAGGCACCTGTTTTAAAGCAGCAGCGTGTACAATAATGTCAATACCTTCACAAGCTCGTTTAAATCGAGCGGCATCCCTGATATCTCCAATAAAGTACCTGATAGCCGGATATTTTATAGTTGAAAAAGTTTGTGACATCTCAAACTGCTTGAGTTCATCGCGCGAATAAATTACCAGTTTTTTGACAGAAGGATACTTACTTAAAACAATTTTAGTAAATTCTTTTCCGAATGAACCTGTACCTCCGGTGATTAAAATTGATTTTCCGTTTAACATAGTTTAAATACTTAATTCAAGTTTTTTACAGTGCCATTCAAATGAGGGCCTTAATAAAGATTTAGAAAAAGAACCATACATAACACCATTGTACCCAGTGAATTTCACATCAAAATACAAAGCTTTTGGTAATACAATATGTTCTTGTTTAGGATTGATGACTTGTATTGATAAATAATAGCGGTGTTCAGATAGTAAATTTGCAGGGATTTCACAGGTAAATTCATATTCACCTTCATCTATTCTGTTTTTCTCAATGTATTCTAAATAATCGCCACTATCGGAAGCTTGGGTAAGTAAAAGAGAATTATTAAATTCATTTACAATTTCAAAAATTACACGCATATCGAAAACTCTTGGCGTAGTTTGAACCCAAATTTTTAAGATTATTTTTTCATTTGAGAAGTAATTACTTCTCACTTCACCACGTTCATCTGTAACAGATACTTTATTTATTTTTAATGTGGAATTATTTTTATGGACCCCTTCCGCTATTTCATCAATTTCTCTTTTATTTAATATAGGCATCATATTCTGCCGTAAATTTTTATTAAGATATTGATGAATTATTTCTTCTGTATCCCCAATTCTAGCCACTTGGCCTTTTTCCATCATTATGCATTTGTTGCATAAAGTTTTTATTGAACTCATATTATGACTTACAAAAAGTACTGTTCTTCCTTCATTTTGACTTACTTCCTTCATTTTACCAATAGCCCTTTTTTGAAACTCTGCATCACCTACTGCAAGCACTTCATCCACAATTAGGATTTCAGGTTCTAAAAATGCAGCTACGGCAAAACCTAATCTCACTTTCATTCCGGATGAATATCGTTTTACAGGGGTATCCGCATACTTACTGCACCCAGCAAAGTCCATAATATCGTCAAATTTACTGGCAATCTCTTTTCGTGTCATGCCCAGAATAGTACCGTTCAGAAACACATTTTCTCGTCCGGTCATTTCAGGATGCATACCTGTACCTACTTCCAACAAACTGGCAATTCTGCCTTTAACTTTTATACTCCCTTGTGAAGGGGCCGTTACTCTGGAAAGTAATTTTAATAATGTAGATTTCCCAGCTCCATTTTTTCCTATAATTCCCAGAATTTCCCCTTGCTTCACTTCAAAATTGATATCTTTCAATGCCCATACGCTCTCACCCTTCTGCGCTTTCTTTGTACGATCATTTACCTGACCTACCATCGCTAATGGATCTTCTCTCCCCCTCATTCTGGCCCACCACCTGTTCAGGTCATGAGAAATTGTTCCTGTACCCACTTCCCCCAGCCTGTATAATTTTGAAAGATTTTCTACTTTAATTACTGTATCGCTCATAATAATTTAATATCAGCTTAAACCGTATCAATAAATGTCTTTTCCGTTTTATTAAAAATCAGAATACCAAGAAATAAAATAATTAACATGAATATAGTGCTGTATCCTAAGTACCAGAAGTTTATACTACCAGACCCTAAAAATCCAAAACGAAATGCTTCAATAACCGCACTCATGGGGTTTGCTAAAATAAATACTTTATATCTTTCAGGTATGGTAGATACCGGATAGATCACCGGTGTTGCATACATAAGCAATTGCACCCCAAATTGAATCAGAAATGTTAAATCCCGGTATTTGGCTGTTAGTGAAGTAAAGATAATGCCAAAACCAAGACCCATTCCTGCCATTAATACCAATAGAAATGGAAACAGCAGTATGTAGACAGTGGGCTGGATGGCATAACCATTTACCAAAAAATACCCATACAGCACCAGAAAAAACCCAAACTGTATGGCAAATTTGATCAAACCTGAAACTACTTTGGAAATTGGCATGACCAGTCGGGGAAAATATACCTTTCCAAACAGGTTTTCATTCTCTTTAAAGGTTTTGGAAGTTTGTGTAAAAGTTTCCGAAAAATAATTCCATATCGTGATTCCTGAAAAATAAAACAATGCCTGGGGTAATCCATCGGTGGAAATTCCCGCGATATTTCCAAAAATGAACATAAACACAATGGTAGTTAATATGGGTTGCAATACATACCAGATAGGCCCTAATACGGTTTGTTTGTAAACCGTTACCACATCGCGCCGAACAAACATAACTAATAAATCGCGATACCGCCACAGATCCTGCAAGTGCAGGCTCAAAAGACTTGTTTCCGGCTTAATTACTAAATCCCAATTATTTTCTTTAACAGTTTTTGAGACCTGTGCTATTACTGTGGTTGGAGTTGCCATTTCTGTTCCCATATATTTAACTTATTTAATGCAAAAAGATCTAAAAATCTATCAGGAAGTGAGCAATAGAGTATAATACATAAACCCACTTCATTTGAGTTTAGGCGAACCTGAATTCTATTTAAAAAGTATCAGGTGAAACAGACAGCAAATGATTAGGACTGTATTCCAGTATAAATATTTGTATCTGTTTATTGTAAAGTCGTAAAAGGAGATTTGGCAGGAATTACCTCGGTTTCTTGCCGAATAGCTTTGAAAGGTATTGAAGTGCATCATTTGGTTTAGGTTTGATAGCAAAAAGTATAAGCAAAATCAAAAAATAATTATTAACCAGAAACCAAAAACCATGCAAACCTAATGCGTTCTGCCATAATGGTATGTGTATGTAGGGTATCGTTCTTATTTATTTATTTAATTATTTAGCACAACTAACGGTTACCTTACATGAACAATCGTTTTTTACCCAAAGCTTACATGTATTTGTATACTTGTAATAGAGAATTTTTATATTCAGGATAATATTCTTAAAAAGAATCCATGATTAATAGTCATACCGAACGAAGTGAGGCATCTTAAAGGTAAACGTGCTTTACTAATTATTAATGGGATAAGATGCACCTGCTGCACAGTCGCACTCTTTAAGATGATAAAAAACATGTACCAGTATAATACAAATATCTTTCTTTATGTAAATACAGGTTTTACAACAAACAGTACATCATAAACTTATGGCTCACACTGGCGCAGCTACCACAATTTCAAATGTTGGTCAATTAAATGATATGTAAGGTATAAAACTCGCATGAAAATTTGCCTGTTGGAAATAGGAAAAGTTCAATAATATATTCGTTATTTTATTCAAAAATATTTTATTTTTTTAAATTATTATTGAGCTGCCTTAGTAAAATAACAGCAGACACAGCATATCAGGAAATAAAAAATGAAGCCCCTATCATTCGAAATTACAGGGAAGGCAATTTGTAACACATAAGGTTATCATCGAAAAAAGAATACCCCTGCTATCAAGATAACAGGGGTATTCTTTTTAAAATTAAAGGTGGGTAGCTAAGGCTACTTATGCGACTACCACCATACCCTTTAGTCGACCTTCCCGCATTTCAGTGCCATTTAAGGTAGAGCGTACCACCACTTTATAGTTTCCAGGAGTAAGTCCCGGAGGAATATGAAATACCAACTGCCCCGGGTGGTTTTGGATAATCAGTTCTGCTTTGGTTTCGCTGTTGTCTTCAGCAATCAGAAATATCCCCTGATCAGCAGCATTTTCGTCAACCTTTAGCAACCTGCCATTAATTTTGGCCGGGTTCCCGGGCGAAAGCTTTTCGTTTCGGGTTTTGCTGGCCAAATCTATCAGCGATTTTAGTACCGGCAACGGCTCATTGATATCTACTTTCTCCGTTTTGATTTCCTTTGCCACATCCCGCAGTCTTACTCCTAACGTTACATTCAGGTTTATTTTATGCCGATTAGGATCAAACCGGTCGTCTTCATCGATAAATACACCGAATATGCTGGGCGAAATATTTAACAAAGGCGTATTAATCCTTTTAGCCTGTTTCAACAGAAACTCAATGGCTAAAATGTATTCTTCCAGTACCGATAATATATCGGATTCGGCCACACTCACATTCCGCTGCTGAATCATTTTAACCAAATGCTCATGGGTAATACTCTCTTCCGACAGAATCTTTGCCATAAA
>JBGTIS010000319.1:0-5864 GCA_041745535.1 Cyclobacteriaceae bacterium
GTAGAGGAACGTAACCAAAACCAAACAAAGATCAATTGGCAGTTTTCTGTACATACTGCTCGCCAAACTCTCAATAGACACTATATCAAGGTAAACTCAGTGAATCAACTTTACCAGAAAACTTAGATTACAGAGTACTTATTATTTGAATTTAACCTGATTATGGACTTGAAAAAGTTGTTTTTACCAATAAAAAAGGCACTGCTAATAAAATAGCAGTGCCTTTGAAAAACATAGATAGTTTTAATTAACTATTCTTCAAGCCTGATCTCTATGATGCCTGAATCTGTAGCTCCGGAAAATACCACGGTTACGGCATCGCCAACATCAACCAAACTGGCTTCAGCCTTTGTATATGCAACAGTAGTTGTGAGATCAGCTCCTACGGTCACACTTTTTTTAGTCCCGTCTAAAGGCAATAACTGTAATGCTCCTCCCGGATCCCATGAAGGTACCTGCGGTTTTAATACCTCTGCTACCATCTCGTCACCTGGTTTTGCATTAGGGAAATAGGCAAAAATGGTGAAATCATCATCTGCTGTTGTTACACCACTGGATGTGACTTCAGAAATACCAGTAAAGATCACATTACCATCTTCATCAAACGGGATGTCAAAATACGGCTGGTCGGTACAGCCCATCATTAATATAAAAGCTGCTATTATTGATAATATATTATTAGTCTTCATATTTTTTCAATTTAAAATTAACACGATTTACTCGCCGCCAACACTAGTTTGTACTGGCAAGTACCCGAAATTCTGCTGGATTTCTCCATTGTTGATCATTTCATTTCCGGGTATTGGAGATAACAAATGCTGTGGGGTAAAGGCAAAGTTAAAAATTTGAGGCTGGTGGCCTATGAAGTTCTGAATGCCTGAAATTTCTCCATTACCATACACAAGGCACTTTCTTGTACGCCGCTGATCCCAGATCATCTTGTTTTCAAATACCAATTCCCAGGCACGTTCGCTCAAAATATCTTGGAGCGTTACGCCACTTAGCGGCGCTAACCCGGCCCTTGCTCTTACTTCATTGATCCCTTTTTCAACCTCTGTAGCACTTCCGCCCAACGCCCAGTTTACTTCTGTGAGCATCAATAAAATATCAGCATACCGGTAAAGCGACCAGTTCAGCCCGGAACCAAAAGTTGATTTTACGGCTGCTGCATCGTAGTATTTATACAAGTGCGGAGGCGAAAACCGAACCGTATCTGTTACATCGTCAATATTGGTGTCCCAGGTAAAAAACATCTGACGCTCCATGGCGCGTATGTCATTAGGGGCATATGAGTTGTAATAGATTTCGGCAGGAACAAATGACCCGTTCTCATCCGATTTCGAAATCTTGGTCAATAACGGCAGAGATGGTTGCATTATGTCGTTTTCAAATCCGGCTTCCGATGAATACTGTATTTGAAATATGGCTTCTCCCTGATTGTTCATAGCCGGATTATGTAAATCATCATAAGTTCCCAGTGAATAATTACCGTACAACGCATCAAGTTGCGCTTTGGCTTTCTGCAAAAACGCTGTGGCACTCGGACTGTTCACAGGATATTCCTGCATGGACCACGATCCCTCTCCACTCCAGTCTTTCTGAGGATTAGTTTCTACCTCCTGATAAGGATATCCGGATACCGTAAGGTATACATCGGCTAAAATCGCTCTGACCACATCCTGGGTTACCCGTCCATTGGGTGATTTTCCGGCAGGAACCGCTCCAAGCGCAAATTCAAGGTCCGGAATAATTACCTCATCGTATATCGTCTTGAGGCTGGTACGTGGCATCTCTGCTTCAGTCACATTTTCAAGAGGTTCTGTGATCAGCACAGCATCGCCCCAGTACCGTACGATGCAGAAATAATAGAATGCCCGTAAAGCACGCACCTCTCCCTGATATTGCGCTAACACTGTTTCCGGAAGATCTATACCAGGAAGCAAATCCAGGGCAAGGTTGGCATCCTGAACACCTTTATACCAGTTTCTCCATTGACTATTGAAATTATCGAGTAGGTTTCCAGTCACCTGATTCGTCGAGTATTTATCGAATTGGGCATGTGGCTCACCGGTATAGGCTCCACCTGTGGGGAACTCTAAGGTGTTGGGCAATCTATTTCCCCAGTCTCTGGCATCCCCTGTCCATTCCGCCAGCATTCTGTAAGCGCCAACTGTTAAGGGCTCCGCATACTCTCTGGATGTCAAATCAGCTTCAGCGGTAAGTTCATTTGTGGGCACTTCTTTCAAAAAGTCCTCGCAACCGCTGAGGGTAAAAAAGAATGCCACTATAAACATGGTGGATCTTAATAAAATATTATTTGTTATGTATTTCATAGCATAAACTCTTTATAAATTAGAAACTAACGTTAACCCCTAAAATGAAGTTTGTAGGATTTGGATATTGATACTTGTCAATATTTTGGATATTATCCCGCGCTTTATCCAGTGAACTACCTTCAGGGTCATACCCTTCCATTTCAATCGCGGTAAGCAGGAAGAAATTTTCCATAGCGTAATAAACACGCAAACTGCTTATGCCCAATAAATCAGAAAATGTATAGCCTAACGATGCCGACTGCCCCCTGATAAAGGCTCCATTATAAATCTCATGCGTGTCAGTGTATGAGTCATAGCGTGCACCTGCATTACCAGCTCGAACCTGAGCTACTATCGTACCCTCCTGGTGATCCGGGCGCCATGCATCCAATACTCTGTTTACCATACCTGATACAAATTGACGGTCTTCCGCAGACTCATGTACGATGGCCTTGTCAACCCCGCCTACAAATTGTATGGTAATGTTCGCATCAAAATTCTTATACTGGAAGTTATTGATGAAACCACCGTAAACTTTAGGATAAGAATTCCCAATTACATTACCATCAGAAATCAATTCAATCTTTCCGTCCTGGTTTACATCCTCAAACTTCAAATCGCCGGGTACCCTGCCGTAGCGTGCCGCTAATGCAGCTTCCTGTGTACTGTATACCCCCATGCGGTTGAGTCCGAAGAAAGATCCTATAGGCTCTCCAATTCTATAAACTGAGGTCGCATTACCTGCGCCGGCATCAACGAAAACGTCACCGCCTGTGGGGCCAAGTTCCTTAATCTCATTTCTGTTGGCAGACACCGATAGGTGCGTATCCCATGAGAAGTCATCCATTAGGATATTGGTGGTGGACAATTCTAGTTCTATCCCTGTGTTTTCCACTGCTCCATAGTTTACGAAAGCACTACCAGGTGCGGTTGATTCCGGTAAGGGGAGATTAAACAACATGTCGTCGGTTCTTTTATGGTAATAGTCAGCTATGATATTGACCCTGTTGTTGAACAGACCAATATCAAGTCCTATATCCCACTGCGTGGTTGTTTCCCATTTTAAGTCGGGGTTGCCCGTAGAACCTGGATAGAAACCTGCTTGCCTGCCATCGCCAAACATCACATTGGTGGTATTGATATACCTTTGGGTTACAAAACTACCAATCTCCTGGTTACCGGTTTGGCCAGCACTTCCGCGAAGTTTAAGATTAGAGATTATGCTGTTACCAGCCAGGAAATCTTCATTTGATATTCTCCAGCCCAGGCCAACAGATGGAAAGAAAGCATATTTATTGTTCGGGCCGAACTTTGAAGATCCATCAATACGACCGGTTGCCGTAAACATATACTTTTCATTAAAGGCATAGTTAACACGTGCAAAGTACGAGTTCAAAGCGTTTCTCTGATTTGCAGAGTGGGCTTGTGGTGTATTGGTACCGGCATTTAAATTATTGTAACCGTAGAAATTTGACGGAAAATTATATGCTTGCGCTTCTAACCAATCCCGGACATTTTCAGACCAGGAGAGCCCGAGCAAACCGGAAAATGAATGGTTTCCCACTATTTTATCATAGTTAAAATAGTTTTCGTTTTGCCAATAAAACCACCTTTCATTACTTCCACGGGCGTCCGATGTTCTGTTGCCCTGGAAGTTTCCATTAAACCATCTGCTGTCTTCACTTCTGTTATCTACGGAAAGGTTAGACTTAAAACTTAAATCCTCAGTAATTTGAGCGTTAAGTACGATGCCTCCTGTAAACTGGGTATTCAGATAGTGTCCGTCTCTCTGATTCGAGGTATATACAATATTTCTCCAGTTCTCTCCAACAGGAAAATCCCTTCCCTCACTCCATTTACCTGCATATATGCCAAATACATCAGGATCATCAGGATATCTGGTCGGCAAAATAGGCCATGTTTCCGAGATAGTTCTGAGTTGATCGTCTCCCCTGGTATTTTTGGACCTGGAATACAAAATGTTCGCGCTTACACCCAGCCATTTGCTCACCTCGATATCTGTTGAGAATCTGGCATTCGTACGCTTGTAGTAAGATTCCATTAAAAGGCCTTCCTGATCGGTGTGCCCCATGCCAAGTGAGAATTTTGCGGCTGCCGAACCACCACTCACATCCACATAATGGTCATTTGAGAAGGAATTACTGAAAGCTATATCCTCCCAATCTGAATAATACCTTGGTTTGTAATAATTTCCGTCATTCCCAACCAGATCCATAAAGTAATCTCCCCGGTTAACCTGTTCAAACAAATGCGGCATTTCAGACCAGGATGCTCCTGTTCCTTCCCCACCTCTGAAATCCTTTGACTGATCAAGGTTACCATACTTGGGAGTGTTGGTAAATGCCTGCTCATAGAGATAAAAAAACTGGTCAGTAGTAACCGTATAATTATGTCGCTGCATTGTTCCCAATGTCGCTGAACCGTTGTAGTTAACTTTTACGTTGCCCACTTCTCCTCGCTTGGTGGTGATAATGATTACGCCATTTGCCCCACGTGTACCATAGATAGCAGTGGCCGAAGCATCTTTTAAAATGTCCATGGTTAAAATATCCTGAGGGTTAATATTTCTCAGGGCATTATTTACACCTACAATCCCATCGACTACAAAGAGCGGATCGCTGTTCGAATTAATGGAATTTGTTCCCCTGATGCGAATTTTTGGATTGGAGCCCGGATATCCGGCCCCCTGCTTAATCACCTGAACCCCTGATACTTTGCTTTGCAGGGCTTGTCCGAGATTAACCACAGGCCTGTCAACGAGTTTTTCCGGTGTTAAACTGGAGACAGAGCCCGTCACATCAGCTTTTCTCTGGGTTCCATAACCCACTACGACGATCTCTGACAGGGAAGTAAAATCTGTGGCAAGCCCAATATCGATCACCGTTTGATTGCCAACAGTAATTTCTTGCGATGTAAATCCCACAGAACTAAATACCAGCACGGCATTTCCATCCGGTACTTCAATCGCATAATTTCCTTCTACGTCAGTAACGGTGCCCTGACTTGTTCCTTTTACTATTACGTTAACACCGGGAAGCGCTGATTGATCTTCTTCTGAGATTACCTGACCAGAGACTCTAATGTTCCCTTGGGCCATCACATTGGCAGCAAGAAGAAAGCTGAAACCAATGCCTAGCAACAAATTGCGATAACAAGCATATTTCAATATGCCCAATTTTTTCTTGTATATTTTAATTTTCATAATTTTTAATGGCTAGTTTACTCAATAGTTTTATTGATCGGGATTGTGTTTCAAGTTCAAAACTTGCACCATCGATCAGAAAAGATTGAGTTTTTTCTAGCTAGTGTCGAATTTTTCCATGGTCATAATATTTAAGGGTTTAGTTTAGTGAGTGACAGTAAAAGATAGCCATGATCAGAAAAGTTGAAGATCCGGGATAGAAGTTTCGCTGTTAGAATTTACAATATAAAACTTTTTATAAGATTTCGTTAAGAGATTTGTATAAAGAGTAAATAAAGTAAATATTTTTTAATGAATTAATAAAAATCTAATAGAATTAATGCTTT
>JBGTIS010000320.1:0-14785 GCA_041745535.1 Cyclobacteriaceae bacterium
AGAAGCCGCCGGGAAATTTCCCCACCGGTTGTCCTTCGAGAATCGGGAAACACCATCGCGGCGAATGCTGGCAGTCAGATAATAACGGCCCGCGTAATCGTAGGTAACCCGACCCAGAAAAGACCGCAGGGCCTGATTCCAGTTGATACCCCTTGCGGCAGGATTTTGTGTGCCGGCACTCAGTACCTGCCGGTAGTTTCCGCTCTCGTCGGCCGTATAACCCCGGTTAATGGCTTGTGTATTGGCAAAATGAATTTCCTGTTCTACATACCCGGCCAAAATGTTCAGGTTATGGTCTCCAAACGACTTGTCGAATGTGAGGGTATTTTCTACCAGTGTACTGTAGTTGTCGCCCCGGTTTTCGTCCAGGAAAGGAGGCTCAATGGGGTTGTTGTAACTCCAGATACCAAATTTTCTGAAATATTTATCGTAAAAACTTTGGTATTCCAGCCCCAGATTCAGTTTGTAACTCAGGTAATCGGTAATGGCATATTCTCCGGAAATGGTGCCCTGTACGCGGTTAGAAAAATGAGAATTGTCCTGCAATTTCTGCATGGCAACAGGGTTGCTGCCGAAGGTGTAATTGTCCTGGCTGCCAAACCCAAAACCCCCCGGAAAATTAACTTCATCATCGGAATACACCGGAATGGTGGGCAGCATGCGGATTACATCATTGAACGGACGGCCGATCAGATCAACCCGGTTGGACCGGGATAACAACATGGCTTGCGTAAATTTGAATTTCCCGCGTTCCAGGCCAGTGTTTACCCGCAGGTTATACCGTTTAAAACTCGGGCCGATTACCGTACCATCCTGGTCAAAATAATCCGCGGAAACCAGGTAATTGGCGTTTTTGCTGCCTCCGGATAGGGTCAGATTATAATTTTGAATAACGCCCTTCTTAAAGAAAGCATCCTGCCAGTCGGTATCGATGTTTGGATCGAACCTGGTGCTGGTGCCAGGCATTCGGGTTTCACCAGCCGCGTCATAGGCAGCATTGGTGATGGCGGCAAATTCCGCGGCGTTCATCAGTTCCAGCCGGTGGGCAATTTCCTGCACGCCGTAATAGGCATTGAAGCTTACTTTGGCGGGCCCTTCTTTTCCCCTTTTGGTGGTCACAATAATAACCCCATTGGCAGCCTGGGTGCCGTACAAGGCGGTAGCCGCGGCATCTTTAAGTACCTGAATCGATTCTATGTCGTTCGGATTAAAATCGGGTGAGTTGGAGGTAAGCAATCCGTCGATCACATACAAAGGGTTGTTGTTACCAAAAATACCTGTTCCTCTGATTTTTACCTGTGGGGTTTGTCCGGGAATCCCGCTGGAAGTAACACTGACTCCTGGTACCCGTCCCTGCAATTGCTCCGCTACGGAGGCAGCTTGTACTTTCTTGGTTTTCTCTACATCTACAATGGCTACTGATCCGGTAATATCCGATCGCTTCTGAGAGCCGTATCCAATTACCACCACTTCTGAAAGCGCCTGTATATCCGGGGTAAGCTGGAGGTTGATCACAGTTTGGCCACCAATCTCAACTTCAGTCGCCTCGTAACCAACCGAGGAAAAAACAAGCGTTTGGGCATCATCCGGAGCAACCAGCCGGTAGTTACCATCCACATCAGTAACGGTACCCGTGGTAGTTCCTTTCACTACAATGTTTACGCCGGGTAGGGGAGAATTATCTCCGGCATCGGTGACCTTACCGGTAATGGTTTTTTCAAGCAGGTACACCAGGTAAGGTTTGTGTACTTTCATGTTTCCGAAAGCATAGTTAGGAATCGTGACAACCTCGGTAGATTGGGTTGCTGATTTGGAATCCAGTTTTTCAATGCCCTTGTTCCGGTTTCTGAAAATAAGGTAAGCGTTTTCTTTTACTTTTCTGAAATCCAGTCCTAATGGAGGTAAAATCTGTTTGAGTAATTTCAAAATATCAGATTCATCGCTTTCCAGTACTTTTGCCAACACGTACTGATCTTTCACCACATCGCTGGCATAGCTGAACTGAATGTGATGCTTCTTTTCCAGGTCTTTCAGCAAAAAGGTAAGAGAAACCTTATTCTCCTGCCTGATCCCATCGAAGGTATGGTCATCGACATAGGCCAATCCTTGCGAGAAGCCTGTAGAATACCAGCAAACTATCGACATAGTGACCAGTATCCTGAAAAACGGTAACAATTGCTTCATAAATAATTAGATTAGGGTTGTAAATACAATAATTCATGATCTGATCTGGCTGGTAAGCCAGGAGGTTTTAAGGTGCTTTTTCCATGGTAATATGTTTGTCATTTTGTATAATCTTTAAGTTGAACGATTCCTCAAGCATGGGAAAAAGAAGGTCGATTTCGTTGGCCGAAAGCTTGGTAGTAAATCGAAACTTTGCTATTTCCGGGTCTTGGAATGTAAGCACATAACCATAATTATCGTGTAGTACAGCACCAATTTCGTCCAGACGACTTTCTTCAAACACTAAAATTTTGTTTCTCCACGACGTATAAGTTTCCGGATTTACCTTTTTCCGGTCCAGCAGGTTGTTTGTTAAGGAATAGGCTACCATATCGCCAGGTTCCATAAAAATTTCCTGATCACCATCAAAGTTGAGCCGTAATTTTCCTGAATTCAGCACCACTTCGGTAGCATTGTGCCGGTTGCGCACATTAAACCGCGTACCCAACACTTCCACATCCAGGCCTTCGGTATGCACAATAAATTTGGGTCCGCCCTGTAGGGGATTTTTCGTTATATCAAAAAATGCTTCCCCGGTAAGCCAGACTTCACGCTCTTTTTTATCCCAGTCACGATATTGGATGGAGGAATTGGCGTTTAAGGTAACCACTGAACTGTCGGGCAGTATGATTTTCTGGGTTTCGCCATAAGTGGTATTAATTTGGGTCATTTCCTGACTTAACAGAAAAAAATATACCACACCAGTGAGGATAAGGATACCCGTGAAGGTTGCCGCGATTAGAAGAAGGAGCCTGAAATTGTTTTTTATTTTTCCTTTTTCAATATCACTGGCAGTAGTTCGCATGGCTCTGGCAAACAGTTTTTCACTAGCGCTTTCACTTAACCCGGTATGATGTTCAACCTTATCCCATAAATTTTTAAGGGAATTCTCAGCCGCAGGATGGAAATCCTGATCAGACAGGTACCGAAAAAGTTCTTTCAACTCTTCTTCACTGCATTGATTAGCCAGATATTTTCTGAATAATTCTTCTTGACGCGATAGGTGTTCCACTCGGATACTAGTTCTTATAGTATATACAATGGCCAGTACCAGATAGAACTAGTGGGGTTAAAAAATTTTTTCGTTTGGTGAAAATATTTTACGGAAGTAAGTCTGAAAATAGGTGGCAAATTTCCACGGAATATATTTAGCATACAAAAAATAATAGAGCGAACATGCCAATGGTAATATCAGAATGATGATTCAGGTAGCCTTTAATAAATTTCAGTGCTTCCACCATATGATTCCTTACCGTATGTTTCGATATATGCAGATAGGTAGCTATTTCCTCATGGGTTAAACCCTCGTTTCTGCTCAGATCAAATATCAGTTTCCTTTTCGGGGGAAGCAGATCGATCGCTTCTTTTACCACTTTATCCAACTGGTCATAATCATTCAGTTCTTCTTCGGTGTAGCGGTTCCACGTTAAATTTTCGTATACTTTGGTAAGCAATACTTTATCAGCCGCCGCTTTTTTCAGAAAATTAATAGCGAAATGTTTGGTAATGATATACAGATAATTATTGACTGATTTGGTTGGATCTAACTGCTTTCTTTCTGTCCATACTTTTACCAGTACATCGTGTACGATTTCTTCGGCTTGTTCTCTGGATTTGGTAAGGAAAAGGCAAAAATTAAAAAGTTTATTTTTATATCGAAAAAAGAGTTCCCTGAAGGCAACTTCATCGCCCTCCTGAATGCGAATTACCAGCGCGCTTTCACTTAATAACTTTCTTTGCACAGTCAGCTTATACGGGTAAAGGTTTGAAATAAAAGCTTATTTTTTCCAATATTCAAAATATTTTACTATTAATCAAAATTTAATAATATATATATGAATGTGGAGTTGAATTTACGAATTTCGCGCTTTTTTCCCCGAAACCGCTGACCCACTTATTACCGAATCTTAAAAAATGAATGTTGAGCAATTGGTAATTTGAACCTGTAATTTGTTACATACTTTTTTGTTCAAGGTCTTTAAAATCCTGGCGGAAAGGCATAAAGCAATCGATAACTTTACAGGCAGTAAGGGCTTTGGCAGAATGTGGCGCCCAGGATGGGATGTACGCGGCCATACCCGCTGAAAGTACCTGAGTTTCATCGTTGACCGTAAATTCCAGCTGCCCTTCAATTACGTGCGACCATTGTTCGTGTTCGTGCCTGTGTTGCGGTAGCAGAATGCCTTTTTCTAAAGTGAGATGCCCGAAAGTAGCTTTTTCAGAATGGTACAACGAGCCGGTAATCCCTTCCCAAATCTGTACTTTTTTCCGCCGATTAAAATCAATAAAATACATAATTTCTTTGTGATTATAAGATTAAATATTCTTTGTTTTAAAGATAATGGGTTTCCCGATTTCTTCCTCTTTACTAACAAATGAAAAATTTAAGTAAGTGGACAAAAGTAATAAAGTACTCGGGCGCCGGAACTGAATTACATGGTTTTACCGAATGGGGCAGCCAGTCCCATGAGTTGCCTTTCAGGGTCCTGACCACAGAAAACCTGTTTCCCTCTGTTTTCTACTTGATGAGCAAGCAGCAACCCAATGCTGAAACTGCTGTGATTTATACCTTGGATGGTATTGGTTATCTTTTCGAAAAGAACCTGGTGGATCTGAATGCGGATATGCCCGACGACGGTGCCACGGCCCGGAAAGCTGTAGATTACATTATCCAAAATGAAAATTAATTCAGTGAAGATTAAGAAGCTGTTTGAGGTTGAATAATTCAGCAGCCGAAATTGTTTTCCCACCTTCAGCAGATATATATTAGGCAGAAAAAATATAGTTAAAATGATTTTTTTATAAATTGAGAATAATGGCTGTTTCTGAAAAAAGTATTTTAATACTGGGCTGTTTCGATACGAAGGGAGAAGTGTTTTCCTTTCTCCGGCAGTGCATCCTGGCGCGGGGCGAACAGGTAATCACCATCAATACCGGTGTGATGGGCACAACCGATTATTTTCCGGTAGATTTTGAATCGGATGTGGTGGCGCGTGAAGGAGGTTTTACCATAGAAGATTTAAGGAAAAAAGCTGACCGGGGATTTGCGGTAGACATTATGGGGAAGGGAGCGGCCCAATTGGTGGCCCAACTGGTGGCTGCCGGTCGCATCAAGGCCGCCATTGGCATGGGCGGTGGCGGTGGCACTTATATCACCCTTTCGGCCATGCAGGAAGTACCTTTGGCCATGCCCAAGCTTTGTTTTTCAACCGTAGCTGCCAAAGATTTATCCCGGCAAATGGGAAATAAAGATATTACCTTAATGCCATCCATAGTAGATGTGGCGGGACTCAATACCATCAGTAAGCGTTTAATACGACAAGCGGCAGCGGCCATATGTGCGATGGCCAATGTCACATTTCCTCCTCAGGATGATGCTAAATTGGGTAGCATCGCGATCAGTATGTTTGGCAATACGACCGCCTGCGTGGACCAATGCACCGAATTGTTGAGTAAAGAAGGTTACGAGGTGCTCGCTTTTCATGCCACGGGGGTGGGCGGTAAAACCATGGAAGCCCTGATCCGCGAGGGCTATTTTGACGCGGTATTGGATATTACCACCACCGAACTGGCCGATGAGTTGTGTGATGGAATTTTGAGTGCGGGTCCTGATCGCCTGAGTGCCGCCGCAGCGATGGGCATTCCCCAGGTAGTGGTGCCCGGTTGCCTTGATATGGTGAACTTCGCGCAACCGGATACGGTTCCAGCGCGGTATAAGTCACGGGAATTGTATAGCTGGGCACCGGATGTAACCTTAATGCGGACCAATAAAGAGGAGAATGCAACGCTGGGAGCACAATTAGCCCAGAAGTTGAATCGCGCCACGGCCCCGGCTGTGATTGTTCTGCCTAAAAAAGGGATCTCCCAGATTGACGCGGAAGGAAGTGTGTTTTATCGCCCTGAAATCAACCAGGTTTTATTTGAAAGTATAAAAAAGCACGCCAACGAAAGTGTGAAAGTTATTGAGGTTGACGCGCACATCAATGACAGAGCGTTTGCTGAGCGGGCAGTAGAGATATTGTTAAACATAATAGAAAATAATCGGGCCAATTCTTAAATTTAAATTTTAAAGCATTCAGAACAGCAACTGAAGGAATAAAACAATTTAAACAACGATTAAGATAAGAATTATGCCAAACCCATGGACCGGTAAGGGAAACCCTTATACCAAACAGGAAGTTAGAGACCGTTTACAAGCTACGCTCAATCAAAAAAAAGCCATTATCGCCGCGGGAGCCGGTACAGGCATCAGCGCCAAGTTTATTGAAAAAGGGGGGGCTGATTTAATTATTATCTACAATTCAGGTCGTTTCCGGATGTCAGGACATGGCTCTACAGCGGGTTTGATGGCGTATGGCGATGCCAATGCGGTAGCCATGGAAATTGGGGAGTTTGAAGTGTTGCCCGTGGTAGAGGAAATTCCCGTAATTTGTGGGGTGCATGGTTCTGATCCCCGCCGAAGAATGTGGCACCATTTGTTAAAAGTAAAAGAAATGGGCTTCTCCGGAATCAATAATTTTCCTACCCATTGCATTGTGGACGGGCATTTCCGAAATGTGCTGGAAGAAACCGGAATGGGTTTTGAAAAAGAAGTGGAAATGGTACGGCTTGCCACCAAAATGGAATTGTTCTCTATCATTTACGTGGCCAAACCTGAGGAAGCCAGACAAATGGCTGAAGCCGGTGCTGACGCGATTATCGCGCATGTAGGAACCACAGTAGGCGGATCGGTAGGTGTGGTAGGGGCAACCTGCACCATAGATGATGCCATTGAACGAACCAATAAAATTATTGAAGCAGGGAAATCAGTAAATCCTGATATCTTTTTTCTGGCGCACGGTGGCCCCATCAATACCCCTGATGATGTGCGTGTGATCCTGGAAGAAACCACCGTGCATGGGTTCGTAGGCGCATCTTCTTTAGAACGGATGGGCGTGGAAGAATCTCTGACCAATCTGACTCGAAAGTTTAAATCACTGACTTTTTCAGAAAATAGTAAAGAATAGGTAGTTGAAATAGAAATTAATTATTCCTAATATGTGAAGTATTCACTGAGTGATCAAACGAAGGAAATCTGTAAATGAGGGATATGTCAAAAGGTACGGATTGTAATGATACACTTGTACAGGCGTTGCAGGCAGGCTCAGCCATAGCTTTCCGAAACCTTTTTGACAAGTTTCACAAAAAAATATTTTTTGTGAGCAAAAAAATGGGTTTGTCCGCTGAAGATGCCGAAGGCGTGGTACAGGAAGTTTTTCTGCTGATCTGGGAAAAGCGGCATACCTTGCGGCCGGATCTCTCTATCAACGCTTTTTTGCTTACCCTAACCAAACGTATTGTCATCAAAAAAATCCGGTATCATTTGGTGTCATACAAACACCTAGAGGAAGTTTTTCACCGGGTATCTGATTGCGTCAATACAGAAGACAGTATTATATTTAATGACCTGGAAGCCTTTGCCCTGGATTACATCGATGGTATGCCCGCAGCCCGAAAAGAAATATTTTTATTAAGTAAAAGAGAAGGCCTAAGTAATGATGAGATAGCCCAACAATTGCAGGTATCCAAACGTACCGTCGAAAACCAGTTGTACCGGGCCATTAAAAGCATAAAAACTCATTTACAAAAGGAAAGTTATCTGCCTCCCACCGTATTGCTCGTTTTGCTTGCCTGTGTCTTTTATTAAGAAAGATTCACAGATCTAATAATTCCAATGCATCTTTAAAGCCATTATTTTAATACCGCTTATACGGCGAAAATGTCCTTGTTCGCGTAATTTCCAATTTTTCCTTGCCGATCTGGCGAGACCCGGATTTATTCCCCCTCTCGGCTACCCCCGGAAGATGGCAAAGCCTCATTCGGAGGTACCTGAAAAATTTTTTCTGAGGCAGTGAGTAAATCCTGTTACCAGTGGTAATATATAAATAACTGATGCGCGCAAAATACAGCAGGCGCATACCATCAGCAGGTTACAGGAAAATTAAAACATGATAGATAAGCGGTTATTACTTCAAAAATACATACAGGGGAAATGCACACCTGAAGAACTGGCATTTTTGAGAACATGGATCAAATCGGAAGAAGCGGCCACGCCAATGGAGGAAATAATAGAAGGGTACTGGAATACTTCCGAAGAAAGCGCCGCGGTACAACTCGATAGCCGGCAATTGTTTGATAAAATCGAACTTCAGTTACCAGAAGGAAAGGAGAAAATTGTTCCTCAACATAAGTTTCGTATTCCACTCATCTGGAAATATGCGGCAATTATTTCAATGCTTATAATGGCATCTGTATTCTTTACTAACCGCTTTACCAGCAGCAAAGAAAAGCTAATGGCAAAGGAAGAAATATTGGTCATAAAGGAGGCGAAGCGCGGACAAAAAAGAACTTTTGAACTGGAAGACGGTACCCGGGTTGTGCTGAATGCCGAAAGCAATTTCTCTTATCCTACACACTTTTCCGATACCCTGCGGCTGGTGTATCTGGAGGGAGAAGCTTTTTTTGACGTTACTCCTGACCCGCATCGGCCTTTTGTTGTAAAAACATCTACCGTGGAAACCCGCGTACTGGGCACTTCCTTCAATATCTGCGCTTATCCGTCCAATACGGTCACCAATGTGGCCCTAGTGACCGGCAAAATCTCGGTACAAGATCTACCTGTGGGTAATACTTTGGGTCCATTGGTGCTGTCACCTGGCGAGATGGCTGTATACGACAAAACCAGCCAGATGCTGTCAGAGAAAAACTTTGATGTGAAATCGACTACTGCCTGGAAAGACGGTGTCCTTTATTTTCAGGAATCAGACTATACGGAGATTACCCAAACATTGGGCCGGTGGTATGATGTAACTTTTAAATACCAGCCAGGTTATGTTCCGCAATGGCAGTACAATGGTGAGTTTGAAGCTAAAAGCCTTGAATATGTGCTGGAAAGCCTGAGTTATGCCTGCAAGTTCAGCTATTCCATACAGGGTAAACAAGTAATCATTAATTAACCATACACTAAAACTCAATAAAAATGTACCACGACAGTTCCTAACCGAAAAGCGGAAAAGAGCCGGTAAAGATCCCACAATACCGGCTCCCAATCCACTGCTGGAGTTGAAATTGGTCCTTTCAAACTCCGGCAAACCAAGTTTTATCAAACGAGATGTTTAACAAAAACTCAATTAAAATTATGAAAAGGAATGCTATACTCCTAATTAAGATGTTGTCAAAATTTACTTTTTACGGATGCCTCATACAATGTATTTTGTATGGTGCGTTGCTGGCCGAGGACAGCAGGGCGCAGACCAGTGCCCATGATATAAAAGTCAGTATACAATTGGATAATAATAAACTGGCGGATGCCTTCGCGCGGATAGAACGACAAACTGATTTGCGGTTTTTTTATGATAACAGTAAAATCAATCTGGACGCGAAAGTAACTACCGGAAAACAGGAACAGTCGTTGGCCGAACTGTTGGTGGATATCTCCCGGCAAACCAACCTGAAATTCAGGAAAGTTAATCAGGACATTACCGTAAGTAATTTAGATAGGCATGAAAAAGAAGCAGACCGCTTCGTTTCCCTGGCCATTACCGTGAACGGACAGGTCAAAGATAAGGAAGGGGAAGCGCTCCCTGGTGTGAATGTGCTGATTAAAGGTTCCTCGGTGGGTACCGTCACAGACATTGATGGCATGTATTCACTCAGTGTCCCCAGCGATGATGATGTACTCGTTTTTTCTTCCATCGGCTACTCGACCCAGGAAGTACCCGTGAATGGAAGATCAGTCATTGACATCAGCATGTCGGAAGACATACAGAGTCTCAATGAGATTGTGGTGGTGGGATTTGGTGAACAAAAGAAAGTCAATCTTACCGGCTCAGTGGCTACGGTGGATGGTGAAACTTTAACCCGCCGACCGGTTACCAACTCAGCTTCCATGCTCCAGGGGCAGGTGCCAGGCTTACGGATTGTACAAAATTCAGGAGAGCCCGGCAATGAAGGGCTTTCAGTGAGAATCAGAGGACAAGGTACATTTAGTAGCGCTGGATCTAATCCTTTGGTATTGATCGATGGGGTAGAAGGGAACCTGGCTGACCTTGACCCTAATAATATTGAGAATGTATCGGTACTGAAAGACGCCGCGTCGGCATCAATTTATGGCTCCCGGGCTGCCAATGGCGTAATTCTGGTAACCACCAAAAAGGGGAAAGAAGGGCGGTTTAATGTGGAGTATAATGGTAACTTCGCCATGCACACCCCTACCAAATTATTTGATCTTATTACCAATTCTGTGGAATATATGGAATTGTGGAATGAGGCCAAATTAAATAATGGCATTAGCGACGGTTTGTATTCTCAGCAGGAAATGGATTTGTACAGAAACGCTACCGACCGCGCCCTGTACCCCAATGCCGATTGGCTGGATATTGTGTTTAATCCTGCCCCAACCCAAACGCATCATGTAAGCTTCAATGGAGGAGCAGGCGGCACCCATTACAATGTAGCGTTTGGCTATGTAAACCAGGAAGGTGTAATGAAAGGTTTTGATTATAAACGTTACAACGTTCAGATGAATTTAGGTTCACAGATCAATAATAGTATAAAATTTGGCGCTAACCTGGCATTAAAAAAAGGGGACAGAAGCGCGCCCCGGCAAGGTTCTACCGACCATTTTCTGGCTACCATGTCGCAGGCACCCACATACCTGCCCAAATTGCCCGATGGCCGTTATACCTACAAAGCTTATGACTTTGAGTATAATAACAAAAACCCGGTTGCCATTCAGGAAAATGATGTGCTGCGGAAAACCATTGATTATACGGTGAATGTGCAGGGATGGGCAGATGTTAATTTTACAGAATCGCTGAACTGGTATACCAAAGCGGCCATTGTAGGAAGCTTTGATAAGTGGAAAGACTGGCGCCCGTCAGTACCGCTTTATAACTACCGAACTGGCGAGTATGCCACCGACCTGGATGTGGGTGGCACGGGCCTGATCGTTCAGGATGAACAGAATATCTATACCAATATTTTTAGCTATCTGCGATTTCAGAAAGAACTGGGTGCAGGGCACATGCTGAACGCCCAGGTAGGCTACAGCCAGGAATTTAATCAGTATCAATTTCTGTACGGTTTCAGGAAAGATTTTACTGGCAATACGCTCAGAGAACTGGATGCTGGTAGTCCGGCGGTGCAGAATGCCAATGGAACCACTACAGAATGGGCGCTCAGGTCATTTTTCGGACGCCTGGGTTACAATTTCAAAGAACGTTATCTGGTAGAATTCAATATGCGGTATGATGGCACATCCCGGCTGTACAAAGATACCCGCTGGGGAGCGTTCCCTTCTGTTTCGGCCGGCTGGCGGGTGAGTGAGGAAGAATTTGTAAATGACGCGGGACTTACCTGGTTGGATGATCTCAAAATCCGGGGTTCTTATGGGGAGTTGGGCAATCAGAATATTGGCGATTACCCCTATCAGGATATTCTCAGCCTGACTGGCAACTATCCATTCGACAACGCGAATTTATCTTCCGGCGCTGCGCCAACGTCCCTGGCTAATCAGAATATCAGATGGGAAACTACCCGGATTACTGACATTGGCTTAGACCTTACCGTTTTCAAAAGCCTTTCTGTTACGCTTGACTGGTACAAGAAAAAAACCACCGATATTTTGAGAAGCTCTCAGGTTACAGCTATTGTGGGGTTAGGCGCGCCCATCGTAAATAATGGAACGATGGAAAATACAGGCATAGAGCTGAATATACGGTACCGAAATCAAATCAGATCAGGGGCATTGAACGGATTATCTTATAACGCTGGATTTTATATCGACAGGTTTAAGAATGAACTGACCGAGTTTGGAGAAAGAGAAATTGGCGGTACCACCATTAAAGAAGAAGGACGGCCCTGGGATACCTTTTACATGCTGGAGTGGATCGGAATCTTCCAGAATCAGGCGGAAGTTGATGCCGCACCGAAACAGTTCAATGACAATACCGAACCCGGCGATTTAATATTCAAAGACCAGAATGGGGATAATGTGGTAAACGACGACGACCGCATTCCGATGGATGGCCAGTATCCTAATTTTGAATATGCCCTGAATTTCAACTCCTCCTGGAAAGGATTTGACATTTCATTCTTTTTTCAGGGGGTAGATGGCAGAAAGGTTTTTGTCAATAACTGGGGCACGGTGCCTTTTGTACAAGGCTCACCGCCTACAACCGATTGGCGTAATCGCTGGACAGAGGATAATCCTTCCACTACCATGCCCAAAATTTACTGGGGATTCAGTGCTCCCGATAAAATTCGGAGAAATTCCAGTTATTTCCTGCAGGATGCTTCCTTCCTGCGATTGAAAAACCTTACCATCGGATACGCTTTGCCCAGTTCTTTAATCGAACGGATCAAACTTCAAAAGCTAAGGGTGTATGTTTCCGGCGATAATCTGGTCACCATTTCTGACTATCCCGGCCTGGACCCGGAACGCTCAGGAAGCGGGGCGTTTGTAAATTATCCACAAAACAAAATATTTTCACTGGGCCTTAATGTCCAATTCTAAAAACAGGAATCATGAAAAAGTATCTTATTTATACGTTATTTAGCTTGTTTATTTGGGTGGTAAGTGGCTGCGATGAAGATTTTCTTGACAGAGATCCACTGGACCGGATATCCGCTGGTAATTTCTGGCAATCAAAGGCTGATTTCGATATGGCCTTAACGGCGGTTTACGGAAGTTTGCAGGGTGGTGGCGGCATATTCTCTTATGGGATGCCCAACTGGGACGTGCTCACTGATAATGGTTACGGACAACATAACTACTGGGGAAGCCAGGCCATTGTTCAGGGTAATATCTCTCCATCCACCGGTGGCTATGTCACGGATGTGTATAACAATAGTTACAATGGTATCGCCCGTATTAATATTTTTTTACAGCAACTCAACGCCTATGAAGGCACCGATATTGACGTGACTACGAAATCACAGTATGAAGCGGAAGTCAGGTTCATAAGAGGTTTCTATTACTTTCAACTATATTATAACTACGGGTCGGTACCTTTGGTAACGGAGCCGCTTACGTTGGAAAACCAGATGCAGCCTAAAGCTGCTGCGGGAGAAGTGCTGAATCAGGTGGTTTCAGACCTTGATTTTGCCATTGCCAACCTGCCCGGCGAACCCTTTGCCCAGCAGGCAGGACATGCCGTAAAGTCTTCCGCCCAGGCCCTGAAGGCCAGAGTACTGATGTATGCGGCGTATGATGAAAGTGGTAATCCTGATCCGGCAACGCTTACACAGGCCAGAGATTTGACCATGGAAGTAATGAATGCCGGATACAGTCTGAATCCGGATTTTTCAAATGTATTCAGAGATGGTACCCAGGAAGGCAATGAGGAAATTATTTTCTCCATCAAGTTTCTTGCCCCTGATAATGCCACCCCAATGGACCAATGGTATGGTGATTGGCTGGTGATAAGTCCGCTTCAAAATCTGGTAGATGCTTTTGAATATGAGGATGGCTTGCCGTATGGGGAATCGCCGCTCACCGATCCTGACAACCCTAAAGCGAACCGGGATCCGCGACTGGAAAAGACCATATTCTTTGATGAAGTCAATATAGATGGCAACATCCATGCACCTTCCAATAGTCTGCCTACCGGCTACGGAGTGGCCAAATTTCTGAGTCCGGGGTTGATGCCCTATGGCTATTCTACCCAAAGCCAGCAGGACTGGGTTATGTTGCGATATGCCGACGTATTGCTGATGTACGCGGAAGCTCAAAATGAACTAAGCGGACCAGATCAATCGGTGTATGATGCCATGAACGCGATTAGGAATCGGGTAGCTATGCCCGATGTTCCAGCAGGCTTAAGTCAGGTAGAAATGAGAGCAAAAATCAGACACGAGCGCCGGGTTGAACTGGCTTTTGAAGGGCTTCGCTATTATGACCTGAAACGCTGGAGAATCGCTGAAGAGGTTTTGAATAATATAGATGACGGCGTGCTTTCATACACCTTTGAAGAAAAGTTTTATCAGTGGCCTTTACCACAAACCGAGATAGATAAAAGCCAGGGTGTATTGGAGCAAAATCCTGAATATTGATACAAAAATCAACGGTGATAGAGGCACATGGCTTCTGTCACCTTTGTATTTAATTTTGATCGCGACAAGGAAAATGGCGATTCAATGGTTGGGTGAAAAATATCTGGAGATCAGGTATTCAAAAAAAGTGGATGAAGCGCATCGCTTTCATTAGGTAGAGAAACCCAATCAAGTAATATCAAAAATAATTCGCTATGAGGTATTGACCCAATATAGTGTAATATCGGAAGTGTGGTTCGACGGTGCCAATCCTATACCGGGCACGGGTCAGACCTACATTCGTCACGGATGGTTTTATCGGGACGAAAAACAGGAAGTTAAAACGGCACATCCCCTGATCAACGTGCAACTCGGTATACCGGCCCTGTTGCCTTGCCCGCAGAAGGGATAATAAAAGCCCTGGCTTTTACAGAAAAGGGGATACAGAAAAGTGAAATCATTGAAACCGAATTTGATGTGAGCCCGGCCA
>JBGTIS010000321.1:0-5451 GCA_041745535.1 Cyclobacteriaceae bacterium
TAAACTGCTGTTTTCCCATTGTTATAGCCATCTTGCGAACACGCTTCTTGCTCTGGTGTTAATTCTATCTTTCTTAAATTCATCGCGAAGTGTTTTTATCACAAAGTAATAAATTTTAAGTTAATTGTGTCTTGGTACTTACACTCAATTAATTTAAACTTTCGCTAAAAATTTAGCCCAATTGCAGATGGCAAAGATGCAGTGCCAAGCATTCCAACTTTGCCAAGAAGTATCGAACCTGTTGAGCAACGACCTGTAGGCATCCATCCATGCATTAGTTCTCTCAACGGTATATCTTTCTTTATACATAAGTTCATCAAAATAATGTCCCTCTTGATCTAAGCTAGCTGGTATACAGGCTGTTGTCTGGAACATTGGGGATAATACCATACTTTTGACAAACCTTTTTAAATGCCTTGCTCTTGAATCCCGCATCCGCGTTGAGGAAAAGGCCATCTACTGAAATACCAGCTTTTTTCAATGACCTCACCTGTTTTTCCATATGCTCTTGCAGGCCGTAGAGGTCATGATGCCTGCCCGACATTGGAGGTAAAAAAGCCAGTACGTTTCCTTGGCGGTCTGTCAGCCATATCGTATTAGTAGTTTTGGCTTTCTTTCGTCCTTGATAGGAAACCCCTTCCCCTCCTTTTTTTGCCCTTGTATGGGTACCATCTATGAAGGCCAAGCTCAAATCCAGATAGTGTTTATAGCTAGATAACAATTTAAACCACGCTGTCTGCCAACTGCCGTCCTTGCTCCATTTCCTAAAGTGGTGGTAGCCGACGCGGCGCGGATAGCGCCATACTTTACTTTATTGCTGGCAATCAGGGACTTACAGGGTAATACCGACCCGGTGAACTCCTGTTTTTAGTTTGTATAAAATAGCGTTGACAACCTCCCATAATGGAATTTCGCTCCCATAGTCCCGCTTTGCTTTGCTCAGATGGGGCAGAAAATATTTTGTTATTGTACCTTTGTCTAAGATGCGTATCAAAGTGTGAGATTTAGTGAAAATTTATGTCTTTATTAATCTTACGTTTGATACGCTTCTTTTGCAAATTATTCCGATAAGCTTAAATCCCTTCTTTACATTAAACTTTAGTTCCTAATGCCTAGTAACCAAGTTGAATATAGACAAAATGAAAATATAATACGAATGCCACAAAATACAGAACTCTTAAGCTGGAATGTAAGCCCGGCAGAGGCCATACAACAACAGCAGGAACTCAGAAAATTAATTACGTTGACAAAACTCCATAAAAAAATCCAATATATAGCCGGTACCGATTTATCGTTTAACCTGGATTCTGATGTTTCCTATGCCGGGATTGTTATTCTGGATTACACAACCCTTCAGCCGGTGGCGCGTTCTACGGCAGTTTCTACTATTACCTTCCCTTATGTACCTGGATTGCTCTCGTTCCGTGAAATTCCTTCGCTGATGCAGGCCTGGCAACAGTTGCCCTTGGTGCCTGATGTGGTGCTGGTAGATGGTCACGGCATCGCGCATCCCCGCCAAATGGGCATTGCCACGCATTTAGGGCTTATCATTCAAAAGCCTACCCTAGGTTGCGCGAAGAAAATTCTTACCGGCAAATACCAAATGCCCGCTCCGGAAAAAGGCAGTTATTCCCCTATTATCAGTGGACCGGAAACTTTAGGATATGCCCTGAGAACAAAAAATAAGGTAAAACCGGTATTTATTTCTCCCGGTAACCTGATCACTTTAGAAGAAAGCCTGGAAATAGCGTTACACTGTACGGTTAATCATAAACTACCGGAACCTACCCGGTTGGCGCACCTTACGGTAAATGCTTTACGAAGAGGAGAAATTGAGGCCGGAGCAGCTGAATTTTAACAATTGTTAATAAAATCGGAAAAAGGGAAAGAGAATAAAGATTAATGATTTGTTAACATTAAGGAAATCTGTAAGTGAAAGAAATTGTCTAAATTTGTTTCACATAAATCAGATATGTGAAGCCTTCCCAAAGGTAAATCTGACCCGGAAAATTCCCTGCTGTCTGGCAGGGTTTTTCGTTTTACAGGGTTTCGCGTCCTCTCCATAGAAAATCTACCTTTTATATTTTTGTAAATAAGTCAGGTACTACAGTCAGCATTCGCAGTTAATTGTTAGAATTTCCCTCTTTTTTAATGCAACTTTTGAATTCAAAAGTACACTTTATTACGCAATATTTACACATAAAGTACCCTGCTTACAACCTTCACTATCAAATTGGCCGCTGGGAAAGAAGGATGCAACTACGATTGTTTAGGATTTCTTACCATGTTATTTCTAAACCACATCTTTATGGTAATGGATGTTTTCTTATCATTTTATGCATATGAATATGCGCGATCATAGGTTAGGGAATGACCAACTGACCAATCAAGAAGTGTTGCAACAATATATGGTTACCCCTACCAGTATGGATATGAGTATGCATATGATCCATCTCATGTATGCACCAACCAATCGTTTGACCCTGATGACCATGGCCAACTATACGGTCAATAGCATGGATCATATCACCCGAAATGGCATGGACTTTACTGTCACCAGTTCGGGCTTTGATGATATTACCATCGGCGGACTGTATACCTTATTACAAAAAAAGCAATGCCGCTTGGTAGGTTCATTAGGAGTTAGTATACCAATAGGAACTATCAATGCAAAAGATGTTACGTCTATGTCTGAGGGCAATGCAGTCCGCTTGCCCTACCCAATGCAAATTGGATCAGGTACTGTTGATCCGTCATTAGCCCTGACGTACTTTTTGGTGACTGATAAACACGGTTGGGGGGCTGATATCCGAAATACGTTTAAGCTGTACGAAAACGCCAATGAGTATAACACCGGTAACCTTTTTCAAACAAAGAGCTGGTATTCCAAAATTTGGTCTGGCGTTTTCACCAGCACCTTACGACTAGAGCTAGAACGACGAGAAAACTACCATGGAAAGGATGAGGCTTTGAATCCCATGATGGTATATACAGCGGACCCTAACTTGAGAGGCGGAACAGTTGTGTTTGGTGGATTAGGTTTATGCTATTACCCAGGTGGGACACTAAAGGGTACTCGCATTGCTGTAGAAAATAAACTTCCGGTATACCAAAATCTTCATGGCCCTCAATTAGCTACGCATAATATCTTTAAAGTGGCGCTTACGCATGTGCTAAGTACAAGCAAGTAAGTGGCGGCTCAGATGCGGATTTATCGTAAAAGAATTTGAAGCCGTAGCCAGTGGCGGTGCCGATATCAAAGCGGCTGACCTGCAAACACAAAAAGCCACTTTAACACCTACCGGTGGCTCTGATATTTATATTCACGTTTCGGAAGAACTGGACGCGGTAGCCAAAGGAGGTAGTGACATCCACTATACCGGCAATCCCAGGGTTAACAACCGGGATATTTCCATGTCGTCGGTCCTGCACAGCAATTAAATTTACATACACCACTCAATTATACCAATCAGAAATTAGCACACGCTTGCTAATTTCTGATTATGAATGCTCATCTCCCTTGTAAATCCACATAGCTTCGGTATCGCCTGCGCTTTCAAAACCACATTTTTTGTAAAAATCAATGGCTTTACTATCGGCTACCAGAATCTGCTGATGAAATCCGGTATATTTTTCCGAAAGCTTATTCATAATCAGTTTTCCTACTCCAAGTCGCTGATAGGATGGCAGCACCAACAAATGTGGATAGTATACTACCAGATAGCCATCGGAAATCGCGTTGCCCAACCCTACCAGCTTTTCCTGATCCCAGGCCGTAATCAGGTTGTGTGAATTCAAAAGGGCTTTTACCAATACCTCCGGCTTCTGAGCCGATGACCAGTGATTGACCTGATAAAGAGGCGCAATCTGGCTGACATCAAAATTCCTGGATTCGCTGATGATAATTTCCATAACATAATTGTGGTACAATTAATTGATAACCAAAAATAGAAAAGCTTATTGGAAATAATTATGCCTAAGTATGTAACTTTTTAAAAGCGCTTATGTATAACAGCTTAGATTAATATTAACGCATATGCAAGCATTCATTTCTTATTTGGTTTTGGCAGCATTTTTTGCTGTTTCCCTCTACGCGCTTGGGGGCATGATTTACATGGGTTTTAAAAACTGGAAGGACAACCGGCCAAAAGAAAGCAAGTTGGTCTCTCCTTTTGGTTCAAAAAATCGACGCGACAAAAGTTTGATGACCGGTTAAGTCATAATTCAGGAAAAAAATTAAGAGAAGGCCAGCCCATAAGCTGGTCTTTTTATTTATAACAACACTTCCTCGAAAGCAATTTCCTGAGCGGCCAGCACAAATACGGTAGAAGGCAGATTATGTGTGCGTTCACTGAGTTGTTCATAATATTTCACAAAATTCTCATCCGGTTTGGCCAGTCCCATCATCACCAGATTAGCATTTCGCGATTCTTCCGCAAGAATTTTCCAGAAAGGCTCATTATTGGAAACAATAACTTTGGGAATAAAGTCAACTCGCATTTTTCTAAGAATTTCCATCAGGTTGGTACGCGCGCCCTGAGCAGCCGCTTCTGTAGGCACTACAATTTTCATATATACCTCTGCGTTTCGCCAGTTAATACTGCTTCGAAGCAGATAGGCGATAATCATCATTAATCCGCCATTACCTTTCAGGCCACCCCACCATACATCAATTCTTGAATAATTGCCAAAACCCCTTTGCTCATCGTCTCTTACGATTACCACATTGCGCTGATGCTGGTAAAAATGACTAATCATTTCACAATAAGCATCATGGTGAGCCAGTTCGCGGGTATCGCCCAGTAGAATAGTATTTGGTACCAAAGTACCCAATCCATACGTATTTACCAGTTGCATACCGCCATTAAAAGGATCGGTAGCGGAAATCACCCGTACAAAAGCCGAAACTCCCTGATTCTGCAAATATTCCTTGATATTCGCCTCGATGGCTCTCACTCGATCCATAGACACGAAATCTGATTTAAGTACTGTAGAAACCGTCATCAAAGCTTGCCCCTGGGTAATATCATTCGCCAGTGCTATTAAATGCCAACGGCGGGTAGGCGCTCCGGAAAGTACCAGCACATGAGGCCGCCAGTTTTTAGGATGCGGATTCCCTTCCAGTTGTAAAAGCGCCGAACGAGTAATCGCCAGCCATAAGCCACGACGCACATCTCCCCAGGTAGTTTTCAATTCTCTTCGCAACAGCCAGATATACACAATGCCTACAAAAATAATAGCCAGTACCGTAGCTAACGCATTAATGAGAAACATTACGGCAATACAACCCAGCGCTCCGATGAAGGAAAAAATCCAGTGTACTTTAAAACTGGGGCGAAACGAAGGGCTTTTTAGGAACCGTTCCACACCAGCGGTAATGTTTAATACGCCGTAGGTAGTAAGAAAAAACATGGTAAGAATGGGTGCGATATAATCCAGATTACCCAGCAA
>JBGTIS010000322.1:0-2731 GCA_041745535.1 Cyclobacteriaceae bacterium
CGGTGTTTTATTGCTTCTAATTTGTCAATCATTGCGCTTCATTTTAATACAAAGTTAAAAAATATCCCGATTGTTTGAGTAGGAAGGAATAGGGTTCATCAAAATAAACACAATACAGGTTAGCGGTTGGTTCCTGACAATAGTAAAAAATTTATATTATAGTACCTTGTAATTTTTATCGAACAGTTCTGCTTTTATTATTCTTCCAAACATGCAATTATTGTATTACAGTTATCCATTATGCGCATGGTGTTGATTTCATGTGAAGATCGCTCTGGATAGCCATGAATAAACAAACGCATTTAAATCATATTATAATAACATTTGTTAACTACATTTTTACACTGTTCGAGACTATTTTTTTAAGAAAGCTCGCGAGTAAAAAAATGACCTGATCATTATTTTATAGAAATCTATGAAAAAGTTAAATTTAAACATTGGTGGTAAAATATTTGGCGGATTTGTCCTGTTAATCTGCATTTTTATTATTAATGCGCTTATAATTTTTTATACAATAAGTAATAACGACAAAATTGTTAATCAAACTTCTGATACCATTATTCCTTCCAAAGATGCCATAGACCAGTTTATGCGTCTGGTGATTGAATCTAAAATGTATGTTACCAACTGGGTATATCTGCAAAGTAATCAGGAAGACAAAGATGCCTTAAAAGATTTGCAGGATTTCAGGTATCCGGAATTAAAAGAAGACTTGATACAACTTATGGCTTCCTGGGAAAATGAAGGCCAAAAACTACAGATTGATTCTGTTTTTGGTGAGTTTGAGGAACTGATTGATATAGAGAAAGAAATAATGGCCAGTTTGCAAACCTTCGAGAGTTACGAAGATCCTATGACCAAACTGACGGCTGAAGATAAAATTGAAACAGAAGTACTTTCCAGAACCAAGAAATTAAAAGAAAAACTGCAAGCCCTGAGCGACAAAAAACGCAAGGAAGCTGAAACTGCCCAAACAGCATTAGTAGTTTCATCGGACGATCTGAAGCAGATCACACTTTTTCTGGGAGTTATTATTATTACTATTGGGCTTATTATGGCGTTCAGCCTTTCCCGTAATATTACCCGGCCTATCAATTACGTAAAAGGTATTATTGTTAAACTTGGCAATGGAGAACTTCCTGAAGAAAACCGCAAACAAATAAAAGTAAGCAAAGACGAAATTGGTGAAATTGCTGGTGCCGTTGATAATTTGGTGGCAGGTTTAAGAGCAACCACAGGTTTTGCTGAAAATATTGGAAAAGGAGAGTATCAGGCTGTGTTTAATCCTTTAAGTGAAAAAGACGTGCTTGGTAACGCGCTACTGGAAATGCGTGACAACTTACAGAAAGTTGCCGATGAGGATAAAAAAAGAAACTGGTCAACTGAAGGGGAGGCAAAATTTGGCGAAATACTACGTTTGCATAACAATAATGTAAAACAGTTATGCGATAATATTATTTCTAATCTGATCAAATACCTGAAAGCCAATCAGGGCGGCTTATTCCTGATACACGATCTGGATGGTGGCGATGAGGCTTACATGACACTGGAGGCGTGTTATGCATGGGATCGAAAAAAATACCTGGAACAAAAAGTGTACATTGGAGAGGGCCTTTCCGGCCAGGCCTGGTTAGAAAAAGATACCATTTACATTACTGAAGTACCTGATGATTATGTAAATATTACCTCAGGTTTAGGTAGTGCAAATCCTACCAGCATACTCATAGTTCCTCTATTGGTAAATGATCAGGTATACGGCGTAATTGAAGTAGCTTCATTTAATGAATTTAGCAGATTTGAAGTAGAGTTTGTAGAAAGAATCGCGGAGAGTATTGCCTCTACTATCTCGAGTGTAAAAGTAACTGAAAAGACCAAACTGCTTTTAGAGGAAGCACAGCAACGCGAAGAGGAATTCCGTGCTCAGGAAGAAGAAATCCGCCAGAACAATGAAGAACTGATGGCTACTCAGGAAGAAATGGCCCGAAAGCAGTCTGAGCTGGAAAGTTCACTGGCTCAGCATGAAAGTCAGGCCGTAGTGGCAGAAGAATTGGTAGAAAGGGAAAAGGAATTACAGGAGCAAATCAGGGTACTGGAAGAACAATTAAAAACGGTAAATACTTCCCAGTCTGATAAAGCGGCGGAAAAGGAATCGTAAACTGTATTACCAACGTATATTGAAAATAATAAAGATAACCGATGGATTACACCGGTTTTTTTATGTCTGCTCATCTCACTTTTAAACAATATTTCTATAATTTTCACATCTTTGTACAGTTTTTATGTGGCGTTCAGCCATAAAAACTCTGAATATAGATTATTATGGAAATTGAAAGTATTTTACAGCAGGCAATTAGCCAGTCATTTCACGACCTTTTCGGTCATAGTTTGCCTGAGAATGATATTATGTTGCAACCCACCCGGAAAGAATTTCCCGGTTCTCATACATTCGTTACTTTTCCTTATGCTCGTTTCACTAAAAAAAGCCCTGAGGATACTGCCAGGGCTATTGGAGAATATCTGGTAAGCAATACGAATATTGTTCAAAATTTTAATATAGTAAAAGGTTTTCTTAACCTGGAACTTTCTGATAAGATTTGGATTGAGCTTTTTAATAAAATTATGGAACAATCGCCAGGAGACACCTGGCAGCACAACGCTTCAAAGACAAAAGGCGAGAAAGTAATGGTAGAATTTTCTTCTCCAAACACTAACAAACCTTTGCACCTGGGGC
>JBGTIS010000323.1:0-4245 GCA_041745535.1 Cyclobacteriaceae bacterium
AGCCAACAAACCCAAACCCGTGCCTTTACCCGAAATTCCTGAGTTTAACCGTCAGTCACCTGATGTGGCAGCACGTTATCTGGCTTCTTTGGAGCAGAATAGCGGTCATTGGCTGGAGATTAGCAATATATCTGAAGCCGACGCTGAAGTAAAAAGACTGTTCCCTGATGCAAATGTGATTTGTTCCTTAGTACCGGAAGTAGAGGGAAATATAGATATCACAACCATTACCGATCCGCACGAACTGGATCAGGTAGACCTGGCCATATTGCGAAGTAAAATTGGTGTGGCCGAAAATGCGGCCATGTGGCTTTCGGAAGATGAACTCGGGCACAGGGTATTGCCTTTTATTGCCCAGCACCTGGTTATTGTTATCGAAGCCAGTCAGCTGGTGCCCGACATGCACCATGCTTACCAGCAGATCACCATTAACAAAAGTGGTTACGGTGTATTTATTGCCGGTCCTTCCAAAACCGCCGATATTGAGCAATCGCTGGTAGTTGGGGCGCATGGCCCGAGAAGTCTAACCGTTTTTCTTATTAAAAAAGGCGACAAGCCAGCAAAGCCCGTGGCTACGATACTGGCGGATCCGCAGGCAGTGAAATAATAAAAATTCTTGCCCATGTATCTAGCAAACCAGTTTTGCGAATTAATAAATAGCAATTTTGACATGATCAATTTCTCTAGAAAAGACAAATTTATTGATAAACTGAATTAGGGTAAAGGCAGTAACTTTTGATAAAACACGAGTTCTTAAACCAATAAATGTTATCGCTAAATTGTTTTTAAGACGGTTCGGCGCGATCGTGCATATTGATGAATAAATTAAGTCTGGTAACCTAATTTACTCCTAAAATATCGCATGATTTTCTTTAATCAATAATTCGCACAACTGGTAGCTAATGTTATATTATGAATTCATCTGTTCGTTGATATAATGTCCGCAGTAGTGGCATACAATCTATTGGTTTCTAATTGGCTGAAACACTTCTCAGACATGTTCACTTTTTCAATCACCGATTTCCAATAATAGAAAAAAGAACATTTTCAATTAAAATAATATTAACTATATTTATTAAAGCTCTTTTACTTAAGCAAAGTATCTCCTTTTTTTAACTCCTGGGCAATGTCTAGTATTTTTCTAAGTTATTCCCGAAATGATCTGGAAGCCGCTCAAAGATTGCAGGAAATTTTAGCATCTGAAGGAGTGGATGTGTGGCGGGATCAGGATAGTATTTATGCGGGTGAAAAATGGCCTAAAGCCATTGGAGAAGGCATTTCGGGTCAATCTCTGTTTGTACTCCTTTGGTCGCATACAGCCGCTGCCTCTCATTTTGTGGAGTTTGAGTGGAATACGGCCATTGCCCTGAAAAAATTAATTATTCCTGTATTATTGGATGATGCAACTTTACCGCCCTTATTAAGTTCCATTAATGCGGTAAGCTTTTCCAATCCTGATGAAACCAAAAAGCGTATTCTGCAGCAGTTGAAACAACCATTACCGATAGCTGATACTCAGCAAGAGCAGGTGTTACATAAACTGGAAGGCATTCAAAAACAATCCCCGCAGGAAGTAACCAGGGATGCCAAAGCGATTTATGAGCAGGAAGGATGGACCGTACAGGGAAATGTATACCATATCACCGGTGAAAATATTTATATCACGAATGGTGACAACAAAAAAAAGTGGTACCAGCGTGTGACCACCTGGGCTGCTGCCCTCGCTCTGGTTATTATCCTGATTTTCTTTTTCAAAGATCGTATGCTGAAACAGGAAGAGTTTCCGCTTACCATTTATATTCACGGACAGCAGGGCGCCAGTGATGTGCTGGATTACGGGCCTGTCAGGGTACGCCTGGGCCAGTATCGTTTACCTCCCAAAGAAGTGGATGCCCAGGGCGAAGTGTATTTTGAAGGGATTCCCATGAAGTACTACCATGACTCGGTAAAACTGGAGTTATTGTCCAGACCCTATGCCATTCTGCACCAGAGTGCCTACACTCCTAACCAAAGCCAGCGTATTACTTTTGAAGTATCGCCAGCCAACATACAGGTTCGGGGTACGGTGTATGACAATGGCATGCGCACGGAAGGAGCGATTTTGGATTTCGACAGCGGTCTCGCTGTAGATACCACCAACCAGCAGGGTAACTTTGACCTGATGATTCCGAAAGGAGAGGGAGAGGCGGCTGTAATCAGTATTACTTATCAGGGAAGGGTGCGGTTCCAGAGAAACATGATCTTGAGTGCCCATACTCCTTTACAATTAACCCTTGACCCGCTATGAAATTTATCAGTGTATTTGTTGGTGTACTGCTTTCCGGTCAGTTTCTTTTTGGCCAGGGAGAGGTCTTTCACCTGAACATTCAGGTTATCGATAGTAAAACAAAAACCGGTGTATCAAAGAAAGGAATCAGCCTGTTGCCCTTAGGAGTAGGTACTACCGATAGCGATGGAAGGGCAGTTATCACCATTCCAAAAAACACCAAGATGGTAGAATTAAATGTTCCGCCAGGCTTTGAAATTGTGGATCCGCCAGGCCCCATCCTGCCCGTGCCTGCCAGTGAAGACGTCGTGATAAAATTCTGGGTAAATGAAATTCAGGCCAGAATGATGGCAGAAGAAATCGATCGGCTGAAGCAGGAAAAAGATAATGCCGCCGCTTTGGCGAGCAGCCTGGAATTAAAAAACAGATTATTGGAAAGTCAGATCAGTCACCTGAGTGAGGAAAATGTTACTTTACAGGATTCGGTAAAGGCAATATCCAAACAGATTGAAGCCGCTCACCATCAGGTATCAGCCATCGATCAGGAAATTGGACAATACCGCCTTGCTTTCTATGATAAAATATCAAATAACTACCAGAAATTTCTGAATGCCTTGCTGGACATGCAGGAAGCCCTGAAGCACGTATCCCAGGCTTTTATACAGGAGGGCGATCTTCGTAATTTCAACGACCGGATCACTGCCCTGAATCAGGCACGCAACAGCATGCATGAGGATCATCTTGCCAATGTGAAGGTAGTGGAAAAATATTGGAGTAAAGAAACATCCATCAAACTCATGGGATTGTACGACCAGGCCCTGCACAATACTTACGACGATGTGATACTACCCCTCAATAATGACCTGATCGCCAAACTCAATGCAACGTGGAATGGGAATAAGCCCAGGATTTTTGCGCAAAGAAAGGCGGTAAAACATACCAAAGAGGCGTTGAAAAACCTTCAGCAGGAAATTCAAAACCTGAGAACCCAGGCCAGTGAGGTACTGAAACTGCTGGAGTTAGATAAATCAAGTTGATTACCAGGAGAATCCTTTGACCATGATGCTTACCATTGCATCTGGGTTACAAAGTGTTGGTTTTTGAGTACTAATGTTAGAATACAGTTAATGTTAATCATAAGACCATGAATACTACATCCAGCCTTACTTATTTTTTATTATTGTCGTGTGTTTCTTTTCTTTTAGGTTGTGGTTCAGATGATGACAATCGTGAGCCACTGACCATCAATGGCATTTATCCCAACAGCAACCCCATTGGCGGCCCTGTGCTGATTGAAGGAGTCAATTTTACCCCGCAGACAGTCGTTTATTTCAATGGTGTACCAGCTACCATCGAGGAAAGAGGAAATGATTTTGTTACTACCAAAGTTCCCACTGGTATCGGACTGGGCAGTAAAACCATACAAATTGAAGATGGCAACCGGTTGGGAGAGGTGTCCTTTGATGTGCTGGCCCAATTCCCTACCGATCTGCCCATCAGTCCTCCTTCTATTTTTATACCTGCCGGCGGAGTAACTGCCCCGATTGCTTATTCCTACGAATCGGTCGACAGAATTACAGTCCTGAATGTATATGATACCTCCCATGTGATAACATTGGTGGTAAGGGTAGATGAAAACCTGGTAGGAGTTGTGGTTCCCACTGAACAAATTACCGTGAACAGCGTGCAGTATATATCACCTGTTACCTTTGAGGGCAATCAGTATGCTGACCACTTCAAACAGGACAATATTGTGGTGCCCGGCATGGAAATTCATCGATCTGAGTCTGACCCTATCAACCATCCCTATGCCAATGATGAACTTTCGGGTACGTTTACCACCATAAATGCCTTTTCCTTTCCATCCAATATTACCTCATATATTCAACAACATACGAGTACCATTCTTACAGACAATTTCTTGCTGCTCACTTCCGAAAAAACAGGAAGACAGTATTTATTTGTAGTGCTTTGTTACG
>JBGTIS010000324.1:0-15799 GCA_041745535.1 Cyclobacteriaceae bacterium
TTGAACCAATATTCCTGTTTTTGAATAGAGGAGGGTTTGGTCTTTACTGCATCCGCATAGTCAAGGGTAAGGGTCTGATTGGCTGCAACTTTGGGCATTACCTGGGTTTTTCCATCGGGCCAGGTAATAATCAGGGAATCTGCCTGCTCAGCATTGCCAAGCCCAATATGCAGTACATAATCCACAGCAGACTGATAGCCTTTGGTAACAGCATGGTGGTACAATTGCATCTGACTGCCAGCATATACCTGTACTTTAGCGCCTAATCCCGCCTGATTTTGCCGTGTGCCTTTTAACCGAAGCCTGAGGTAGTGATGGGGCGAAGCGGTGTTGGTTGTGTTTTCGTACAGCGAAGCCGGGTCATCTATGTTATTGATTACCAGATCCAGATCGCCATCATTATCAAAATCTCCGTAAGCGGCGCCATTGGAATAGGTTGGCATATTCAGGCCCCACGAGGAGGTTACGTTTTCAAAGGTGAGGTCGCCTTTATTTCTGAACAGGTAGTTCGATTTTTTTATTCCCGGCATTTGCCGCGCTTTTTCTCTGATAATCTGATCGGCCTGCTGCTGGTTGGGCTGGTTGTCGAAGGAGGCATTGTAGGATACAAAATCCAGGTCGGTAACATCGCGGCGGTAGCCATTGGTGAGGAGTAGGTCTTTGAACCCGTCGTTATCAAAATCGGCCCAAAGCGGCGCCCAACTCCAGTCGGTGGAATTCACACCCGATAACTGACCGATTTCACTGAAAGTTAATTGGCCATCGGCATTCATTCCATTGTTGCGCTGCAGGGTGTTGCGCATATATTGTGGCTGATAGCCCATTTTCAGCCCCATCTCAAAATGTTCGTATTTCATGGGACCTGCCATCTTTTTCCGTTGCTCATTGTCGGTGGGCAACATGTCGGCCACCATAATATCCACCCAGCCGTCGTTATTAAAGTCAGCCAGGTCATTGCCCATCGCGAAATTGCTCTGGTGCTTCAGAAAAGTTTCTGCCTTGTCGCTAAAAGTGCCATTGCGGTTATTGATGTACAGTTGGTCGTTGGCCAGAAAGTCATTAGAAATGTAAATATCTTCCCATCCATCGTTGTTCAAATCGCTGATGCCTATTCCCAATCCCATTCCATCATACAAAATGCCGGCTTCTAGGGTAACATCGGTAAATTTTCCTGTTATTTTTGGTAGTTCTCCCGGATTTTGGGTATTGGTAATCGATAAATCGTTTCGAAACAGATGGTCATTGGCCAGTCCGCTACCGTCTTTTTTAATAGGAACAATATTATTAGGCGTTCTGATTTCGTTGGTATGGGTAAGTAAATACATGTCCAGGTCTCCATCTTTGTCGTAATCAAAGAAAGCGGCCTGGGTAGAATATCCTGTAAAATCTAAACCGAAGGCATGGGCACTTTCAGTAAAAACGGGTGCGCCAGTTTCATCCATTCCCTGATTGAGAAACAGTTGATTGGTTCTTCGGGAGGGGTCATCATTGCCCGCCTTGCACACATAAATATCCAGTAAACCATCCTGATTGATATCCACCATGGTTACGCCACTGCACCACCCCCTGGTGGTTACACCGCTTTTCGCGGTAACATCCTCAAATTGCAAGGCAGACCCATCGTTCCCTTTATTGAGATAAAGTTTGCTGGTTACCTGGTTGCCAGTAAAAAATATATCAGGAAGGCTGTCGTTATTCACGTCGCCCACGGCTACACCGCCACCGTTATAGAGGTAGAAATAATCGATCAGGTTAATTTTTTCATTTTCTCGGATGGTGTTATTAAAATCAATCCCGGATCGCGACACGGGAATCTTCCTGAAAAGAGGTTTTGAATTTTGAGTAGCCGCTTTTTCAACTGACGAACGATTAGCGGAAGTCTTCTTTTCTTCTGAACACGATCCTATCAGGACAATGAAAAAAACTAAAACACATTTGAATACGATATTGAGATAATTTATCATAAGTTGGCAGATCAGGGATTTTTTAACTGTGAGGTTACTTTCCGGAAAGGAGCATGTACCTCTCGTACTTTTCCCGAATAATCAAATAATTTTACTGATTTCACTGAATCGGCAATTTGCGGTTTCCTTGAAGATTGCGAAAGGTAACCAGAACCATAATAAAATTCCCGCATTTCACGGGTATCGTGCTGGTAGGTAATTTCCGCCTTCCATTCCAGGGGTTCTAATTTTAATATCGGTTGATTCATAACCTTATTGTTCGCGAACGCTTTCAGCCTGCCACTGTTTTGCGAAACCAAAATTAAGGATTTTCCTTCATCTGTAACAATTTCTGCCATGGCTTTGGCATCTCCACCTACCCAGAATCCGCTTTTGGGTGAGGGCAGGGGGTTCAGATTTCCTTTTCCATCACCCAGTAACAGCAATCCATTCAACGCGTCGTACTGACCGGTTTTCACTTCGGTGGCATAAGAATTTCCGGCAAGCAACACATCCAGGTGGCCATCGTGGTTATAATCTCCGGTAACCATGCCGAACACGGGCGCGAACTGTGCTTCCACGGGCAAAGATTTGATATTGAATTTTCCATGACCCAGATTTTCCAGGTAACTGGTACGAAAGTTTTCACTTTTCACAATATAGGCTTTTTCCAGGGCTTCTTTGGGAAACAGGTCGGCCATGGGGGTGCTGGCATAGTCGCGGTACCGGGGAAACCGCTTGCGCAGGTTGGTCATCTGGCTGATAAAATCGTCGCGGGAAGGGGCAGGAAATGCCGTTAATTTTCCATCGGGGCCGGGTAGGTAATAACACAAAATGGCATCGGGCGTACCGTCTTCATTGTAGTCGTTGGTGTACACGCAAACCGGTTCCTCGGGCGAAGCTTTGTATTTTGAGTTTACACCAAGATTTCCCGCCACATAATCTATGTCTCCATCCCGGTCAAAATCGCCCGAAACCAGGCTGTTCCACCATCCATTGGTATGCGACAAACCTGTTTGCCCGGTTACATTGATCAATGTACCATCCTGATTTTTAAAAAACGTAAGTGGCATCCATTCTCCACATATCATTAAATCAACCTGTCCATCCTCATCAAAGTCAGTCCACAATGCTGACGTAACCATGCCAATCGTTTGTAGTTCTGGGCCCATTTTTTCCGTAATATCCGTAAAAATAACCTGACGATCGGTTTTGGCAGACGAAGCTGGGTTTGTATCATTTCTCAATAAATAACTTTGGGGAGGCAAAGGAAATGCCCCGGGTGTAACCCGTCCGCCTACAAACAAATCCAAATCTCCATCTCCATCAAAATCCGCTGCTGTTGCACAGGAACCGCTGGTTAGCATCGGGGGAAGCGCTGATGGATGTTGCTTGAACTGACCTTTTCCATTATTAATCAGCAATCGATCCTGGTATTGCTCAGATTTCTGAGGAAATTCACTGCCGCCACTAACCACATACATATCCAGATCCTGGTCGTTGTCGGCATCGAACAAAAGTACACCCAAATCTTCCTGCTGCTTGCTTTCCCCTTCCAAGGAGGTATTCTGAAAATTAATTTTAGGATGTTCAGCAGTTTGAAAGAAAATATTCGTGGGAAAACCTGAAGCGCCTCCCAGTACAAAATCTTCCAGGCCATCGCCATTCAGATCGCCCACCGCCAGGCCCGGACCATTCTGAGAATACATATGAGGCAGCAATCGCTGGGTATTGAAATCGATAAAATAATTTTCCTGGTGCACATAATCAATACCAAAATCAGCAGCAACCTCCGAGAAAAGGGGAGGTTGGTGGGAAGAAACAATTGGAATAGGTGCTCCGGCCTTACCATAATCAAGCGTTAATAGCTGATCTGCCTGTACATTTTTCAGCAATTGCGCTTTGCCGTCGGGCCAGGTTACCAGCAACGAATCAATTTCAGCGGCGGTACCCAAACCAAAATGTACGGCATTTTCTACAGTCGACTGAAATCCACGATATATGGAATGCTCCTGTACCTGCATGTTTCCCTGGTATCGCATTTGAATTTTGGTACCCAAACCTGCCGGATTATGGCTGGGGCCTTTTAGCCTGATTCTCAGGAAGTGGTGGCTGGATTGGGTTTCTGTACCACTTTTTTTCGACTTTTTTTCCTCCAACATATTTTTATAAATAGAGGCAGGGTCGTTGATGTTATTAATCACAAGGTCCAGGTCGCCATCATTGTCCAGATCGGCATAGGCGGCTCCGTTGGAAAGGGTTTTGGCCGTAAACCCCCAGTCTATCGACCGGTCGGCGAAGGTAAGGTCACCGTTATTCTGGTACAGGTAGTTGTGCAATTTAACCTCAGGTTGTTCGCTGGCGAGCTTGCGTTGTTTGTTTCTGATAATTTCTTTGCCGCCATAGCCTTCCTGCTCGGCACTGTATACGGCATAATCCAGATCAGTAATATCTTTGCCATATCCATTGGTAATAAATAAATCCTGGTAGCCGTCGTTGTCGAAATCGGCAAACAGGGCGCTCCAACTCCAGTCGGTATTGCTGATCCCCGATAGCTGTCCAATTTCGCTGAAAACCGGAATACCGGCTGACGAGCTGTCGTTTCCCGGTCGCATGCCTTCATTCAACTGAAGGGTGTTTCTTACAAACTGTGGTTCATAATTCAGTCCTAGGTCTGAATAAAATTTGTTGTAATTGATCGGGCCGCTGGTAATTTTTTGTCGCGCATTATCTGGCGGCAACATGTCCAGTACCACAATATCCATCAGGCCATCGTTATTGAAATCGGCAATATCAGTACCCATGCCATTGTAGCTCTGGTGTTTAAGGTAAACCTGTGCCTGATTGGTAAAAGTGCCATTCTTATTATTGATCCAAATCAGGTCGTTGCTGATAAAATCGTTGGCACAGTACACATCGGGCCATCCATCGGCATTGATGTCATTCACCACGATGCCCAGGCCGTATCCTTCAATCAGGATGCCCGCTTCTTTAGAGACATCTTTAAAAATCGGGTGCCCATCCGGACCCACCCCTTCATTTCTGTACAACCGGTCGGTACTCAATCCTTCGCCCTGTAATTTTTTTGGCCGGGACAGGTTGGGTGAAAAAGATTCGATGGCATTGGTAAGCAGATAAGCATCCAGATCGCCATCGCGATCGTAATCGAAGAAAGCAGTTTGTGTGGTGTGGGCCGTATCGGCCAGTCCGTATGCCTGCGCCTGTTCCGTAAAAACAATTTCCCCTGAAGCATCCGCGCCTTCATTGATAAACAATAAATTAGCCTTTTCGCCGGTTTGTTTCGGGCTCGATACGCTCACATATATATCCAGCCAGCCATCGGCATTGATATCCACCATGGCCACGCCCCGTGCCCAGCCACTGGTACTTATGCCGGCACTTTCGGTAATATCTGCAAATCGCAGTGGCGATCCATTGTTGCCTAGGTTCCGGTATAACCTGCTGGAAACCATATTACCGGTAAAAAATATATCGGAAAAACCATCGTTGTCGATATCGCCGATACCCACGCCGCCACCATTGTAGAAATAGGTAAATTCGAGTACATTGATAGTATCATCGTCAATAACCTGATTGTTAAAGTGAATGTGGGTCGATGCCGGAGAAAGCAACTCAAATAGCGGTTTGCTTTCCTTTGCGCAGCCCATTAAAACCAGAAAAAACATACTAAGTAGTACCAAGTATTTCATACGATCCTGCCTCACTCAATTCTTTATAACCAGTCATCGCCTTGTATAATGACTTTGAATTTAATGATGCTTTAAGCAAAATTAATCACCATTGCTCAGTTGTTTTCTTATGTCCAAAAGTTAAAAACTTTTTATCAAATTCGGGTATGTTAGGCACCTTTAATTCGTAGCGATTAATAAAGCCAATTTTCTTGTTTGAACAGTAATGGAAATATAAAAATAACGATGTTTGAAATGGAAAAATGTTTCTTTACTCACCGGAAGGTTTCTTCAAAGGTGTATCGGTGGAAACCGGTATTCCAAAATTCGGGGTCCCATCGGCATTCCAGATAAAGGGCTGAATCCTGACATTTCTACCTGTACATTCACCGTTAGGCGCTGATTTGGCATGATACACAATCCAGTCTTCCTTACCATCCGGCGATTTGAAAAATCCATTATGTCCCGGTCCATACACTCCATTTTCCTCAGAAACGCTAAACACCGGTTCGGGTGATTTTTTCCAGGAATCAGGATCGAGTAGATCACTGTTGCCGGAGGCGGTGAGCATGCCCAAGGTATAATGGTCGTCCCAGCAGGCACTGCCTGAATAGATAATGAAAACTTTGCCGTTTTTTCCTTCCAAAAATTCAGGGCCTTCCAGAATTTCCCGGTTGTCATATTTCTCCCAATCATAGGTAGGACGGGCGATTTCTATCTGGGTATCGCTGATGGTCCAGGGATTTATCATTTCCGCGATAAAAAGATTGCTTTGCGGCCCTACATAAGCGGAATACAGGAAATACCGTTTGTTTTTATATTCAAAGACTGACCCATCCAAACCCGGGTACTGTGTATTCACTTTGCCTTTATCCTGCCAATTGCCCTGCAAAGGATCGGCAGCACTGTTTTCAAGCACAAACACATGGCGGGTATCATCACCCGGATTGGCCTGATCGGTGGCGGTATAGTAGAGGTACCAGCGCCCGTCGAGGTAATGTAATTCCGGTGCCCAAATGTCCCGGGAGTTAGGGCCTTGGGCAGGAGGCTGCCACACCGTTTTGCTTTCCGCCTGGCTAAGTTCGGATAAATGCGGGGTTTTCCATAAAGTAATCCGGTCGCCCATGGTGTGGGTATAATAATACAGGCCATCGTGAAAAAGCACCCAGGGATCGGGCCCTTGTGGTAACAACGGATTGGTAAAGGTAGTCTGGTCCTGCCCGAAACTTATGTTTCCCGCGGTGATCAGTAGTATAAATAAGGTAATTTCTTTCATGCTATTTTAATTGGATGGATCAATATCACCAAATCTGATTTGTACATTATGTCCGCCTTCCGGTCGGGGTACTGAATTCATGGCACAAATTTCATGAAGGCCGGTCTGGTATAAACTGGACCAAAGCGATTCGGGCCACGCTGCTTCGACTTTTTCCCAGCTCTTGCCAAAATCGCTGCTCATGGAAATCTGGCTGCTGTTCGATGAAACTACCAATCGGCCATCTTCCAGCGAAAGAATGTAAGGACCTCCCAATTGTTCAGGAATGAGCGTACCAAAACCCACCGGCCAGGTGATGCCGTCGTTGCTGGTTTTATAATATACCTCACATTTTTCAGGACCACAAATTTCATATACCACGATGTATTGGTTGTTCTTCATTTTAGTCCAAACAGGCATACCCGGCCTTGATTTAGGGTGCCCGGGCTGATAAGCTACCCAAATTTCTTCGCCCCAGGTTTGCCCAAAATCCTCAGAAATCCGCTGTGAAATAATCTGGCTGTAAGCAGGGTTTTCCGTAACATGTTTTTCATTGGCATACATCACCGACAATTGACCATTGTCCAGAAAGAGAAAATGAGGTTCGTACATGCCTTTCTGCGGATTGTATAAACTATCGGGTTTCCCCTCATTGGCATCAATGATGCTGATTCGCTTCCAATCATCCCCCGAATTGGTGCTTTTGTAAACCGGCAAATGATACGATTCGCCCCAGATTACCGACCGGCAGCCCAGCAAAACGCTGCCATCGCCAAGCTGAATCATTTGAGCGTTATCCAGGTCACGCCCCGGGTCAATAAGTGTAGTCAGGTCGGTCCAGGTGCGTCCCTGGTCAGTACTTCTTGAAATTTGCAATTCTAAACCGCCTTTTGGGTCCTGCTGGTACCCTTTGTTTCGGGAAATGGTGTACGCCGCCAGCCAGTCGCCATTTTCCAATTGGAGCATGCGTCCATATTCAGAACCATATACACCGTGCTTTCTGTGTTCGGCCATGGTAGCCGTATCGGCAAATATGGGCATGTTGTTGATTAGTATACGGTCTTTCCAATCTATAAAACCAGTATTATCCTTGCCGGAAAATAGCGGTAAAATCAAAAAAGTTAAGGTTTTAAGGCTGATGCTCATGGGTGACAGGTTAGGTGATTCAAAGTTTTTTAAGGTAAATGATACAGCATGATGCCATTAAAATTAGCTTTCATATCCTGGGTAATTAGTCCGACTTTAGCGGCAGGCCATTGATTCTCAATCCTCACCATTTCTTTTCCATCTACAGAAATTACGATTTCATCGGCATGCCTGGATGCTCTTATATGAAAGGATGATTTTAAATTTTCCTGTACAAAAATTTTATAAATATAATTTTCCCCTACTTTATTCACCATCCTTAATTCTTTGGTTAGGACCGGGTCAAAAGTAATTTTTTCAAAAGCAGGGTGGGAGGTAGTATCTACCTGGAGGCCGCCAAGGGTATGCCATTGGTCTTTATTTCTATACGATATTTGTACATGTTCATGGATATTTTCAATTACAGTATCCTTCATAAAATGTGGTGATTTGTAAAACTCAATTCCATCTACAATAGCAGTGGCCTTAAAGGTGAAATGTTTTTCAATGAAGTCCGTATACCGCATGTCAGCAAAATATGGTATGCGGTTTTGCGGTAATACCGGCTGGCTGGGCAGGTCCTTTCCATTTTTCTTTCCCGAAATAACCACAGCTTTCTGTTCGGTATCGATGACCACTTTCAGGTAGTTATCAGCATTGACATATGCCGGATACAAGCCAGCCTTTCCATTACCCTGGATATTTTCCAGCGTGACCTGAGCGGAAAAATCATATTGTTCCAGCGTATCGCCTTTAAATATTTCGTTAACGCCCGATGTGTTATTTTGCGCAAGCCCCTCTTTGGTTACCGACCAATTCCCATTGGTTTCCGTTTCAGGGGTTTTCCAGCCTGTAATATGGTCATCGAATTCATCCCAACCGATGGTATACAATATGCCATCGAAGGAGGAGGTACCCGAATGGGTGTATAAACCCGGAATTCCCTTTTCTGTAAAATTTGTTTGAATGGTATTAATGCCCGGAGCAGGCAACTGGTCAATTGTAAGCGAAAACTGCTGATCATTTTTAAAGATGGTGATGGTGTGAAAGGCAATAAAGTTAAAATCCTGAGACAGCGGATGTGATTCTGAGGTGCGTTTGCCCTGTTCGTTCAGGTGATACACCCAGGATTTTATTTTTTGATCCAAACCAACTTTTAACCAGTTATTTTCATCTTTATAAAAAGCATATACCCCGGTTTCCCCAGCGGCCTGATTATTTATTTTTACTCCCGCTTCAAATAGATAATGGGTTGCTGGTGTGCTGTTTATGAGCAAACTCCCTTCGGTTGCATCGGTTTGCGTAAGTTCATTATTCTGAATGGTCCAGTTTCCCTGCATAATTTTCCACAAGTCTAGGTTTGATTGATCGAAATTATCACCAAAAGTAGGTTTGGCTGGCAGGGGGTGGTAACCGGGCGTGTTTGTACCGGTAGGGCCATCCACATACAATTCTTTATTGAAAAAAAGTACCCGGTCGATAAACTGTCCGGGTGGCTGGCCGTTTTTCATGGCGAAATATACCAGCCACCATTCAAATCCGTTCGGACCACGTACGATGCTGGGTTGCCCGGGCACATATAAAATATCATCGCCCTGCTGGTTTTTCATATCGAACAAGGCTACATCCAGGTACCTGGTTTTTTTTGTTTGCCGGCTTTGTACCGCCAGCACATTGGTACCCTTGGTCAGATGCGACTGAGCCTGCCGATCAAAATTCCAGGTAGTGTAATCCTCATCTTCTTTTTCATAAATAATATGACCATTCAGGTACACGGTGGCATCTCCCAGGTGGTGAATCCGCATCATCAGGTTTTTTGTTGCGCCCGGTGGAAGAGAAAAGTTTTTCCGTAGCCAGATATTTTCCGTATGCCAGGGTGTGCCTATTTTCCTGGTGAATGAATTTTCTACTACCGCATTGCCAAAACCGGCTTTCCCTTGTTGCCAGGAATGCTGTGAAAAATTCGTTTGCGCCCAGTTTTCGGCAGGAGCATTACAGGTATAAGAAAACAAGCCAGGGTCTTTCGCTGAATATTTGAGAATATCCACAAAATGATCTTCCAGGTATACCTGGTTGGAGGCTACCACCGGATAAGGGTATTTATTGCCGTGATTAAATGCCAGCGGTCCGTCGGCCACGGCTACGCCCAGGGCATAGTTACCATAACTGGGGGCAGTATGATTGGCATTGTACATCAGGTAGTATTTGTCGCGGTATTTCATCACCCACGGACCTTCCTCCACCCGGCTGTCGTAGGTTTCCCAGGTATGGGGCAGGGAAGCAAAAATGTATTGGGGTTGCTCTGAAATTTTCCCGGGATGTACCATTTTATCCGCCCAGATGGTGTTGCCATCCGTAAACTTAACGGTATACAGGTAGGATTGCCCGTCATCATCAATAAAGAGTTCGGCATCAATGCGGTTGTCTAGCCAGCTGTTTTTTTCCGGCTCTGTATACGGACCCAGAATATGGCTGGCGGTAGCGTGGCCAATGTGCACATTAGGAACCGGTGAGCCCCAGTAATTCACCGACCAGTAATAGTGAAAGGTGCCGTTGATATAATTGATGTCACCGGCATGAATATTATGGTTTTCGGCAGATTCGCCACTGGTCCAGTCGTTATCCATGGAAAGCACGTGCATGGGTCCGTTCCAGTGCACCAAATCCTCAGAAACAAAAAATCCACCCTCCGTGCCCATGCCCCCCAGATAATATGCACCATTAAATTTGAGGACGCCTACGTCGCGTACCCTGGGTAACACGGGATTGTCAATTGAAAAATCTGCCTGCCCGAACCCGGTTTCAGAATAAAAAAGGATCATTACTGAAATCAATATTTTTATACCCTGCTTAACTACTTTCAGGCATTGGTAACCAGAACCATATCTATATTTTGTCTTCTTTTCAACCTGCTGCTTCATCAGATGGTTGTGATGCTGACTATCGCTGGTATGTAAATCCATTGACAAAAGTATGCTGCTCATCGTTTGAGTTTAAGGCGGTTTTATTGTTCATTAAATATAGGTAAATGTAGAATTTTTTCTACAATTTCATAATAAAAAAAATAGGATTCTATCCCTAAATATCCTCAAAAAATCTATTTTGTGCCCTGGCACTGGTTTTGAACCTGCCATGTCAATTAATTACCCAATTCAGATTGTTAAAAACATGAAACTCCGTCTTCTCTCCCTATTCTCTCTAGTTATTCTTTTGTTAAACTTTCTATTCACTTCCTGCGCTACTAATCCGGTTACGGGCAAGAAAGAATTTATGCTGGTATCTAAAAAACAGGAAATTGCCATGGGGATGCAGGCCGATCCTGGCATAGTCAATTATTTTGGTTTGTATGAGGATAAAAAATTACAGCAATTTATTGATAAGAAGGGGCAGGAAATGGCCAAAATATCGCACAGGCCTGAACTCAAATATGAGTTTAAAATTGTAGACTCACCGGTGGTAAATGCTTTTGCGGTGCCTGGTGGGTATGTGTATTTTACCAGGGGCATCATGGCCTACTTTAACAATGAAGCAGAATTTGCCGGGGTATTGGGTCATGAGATCGGCCATATTACCGCACGGCATTCGGCCAAGCAGCAATCTAATAATATGCTTGCCCAGGTTGGGTTGATTGCCGGAATTTTAATTTCGCCTGAAGTCGCTCAATTCGCTGATATCGCCCAGCAGGGCATTGGCCTTTTGTTCTTACAATTTAGCAGAAATAATGAAAGCCAGTCGGACCGTTTGGGTGCTGAATATGCTACAAAAATTAAGTACGACGCTGAAGAGATGGCTGAATTTTTTAAAACGCTTGCCAGGTTACAAACCCAGTCAGGAGCCGGAGAAGTACCTACCTTTTTATCTACCCATCCTGATCCTAATGATCGGCTGGTAAAAGTGAAAGAGCAGGCAGAGAAATGGAAGAAGAAGCTGAATGCCACTGACCTGGAAGTAGACAGAAATGAGTATCTCCGCATGATTGACGGACTGATTTATGGAGAAGATCCTAAACAGGGATATGTTACGAGTGGAGTTTTTTATCATCCGGTGTTGAAATTTCAGTTTCCCATACCCCGTGAATGGACTTTTAACAATTCGCCGCAGCAGGTACAAATGGCCCCCAAGGAGGGTGATGCACTGATGGTGCTTACCCTGGCACAGGGCAACTCATTGGAAGATGCCGCCCAAAACGTGATAACCAGCAATCAACTCACCCTGAAAGAGTCTGATCAGGTAAAAGTAAACGGTTTGAACGCCATCGCCATGATTGCCGATCAGCAGCAGGAGCAACTTCAATTGCGTACGCTGAGTTACATCATTGAGTACGGCGGAAATTATTATGCCATGATAGGTATTAGCCCGTTAGAGAAATTCGATAATTTTGCGCCTATTTTCAGTGAGAGCATGAAAAACTTTCGTACACTTACGGATGCGGATAAAATCAACGTACAGGCAGATCGAATCAGTATTCAGGAAATACAGGAAAATACCACCCTGGCAAATGCCCTGAAAAGGTTCAAAATGCCTGAAGACCGCCTGGAAGAACTTGCCATATTGAATGGCATGGAACTTACAGACCCGGTTCAAAAAGGCATGCTCATCAAAACTATCAAAAAAGACCTTTGAACCTACTTGGTTATTTGAAAGTCTGAAGCTTTTCTAGGGGAGGTACGGGTATGCTTTCCCTGAAAGAAAACAAGCTTAATGTAAAAAACCAAACCTCATGGTATACCACGAGGTTTGATTCAGATACCGGGAACAATTACCAGCCTGGGTTTTGCTTTAATTTAGGATTGATATCTAATTCAGTCAAAGGCAATGGAAGCAAATCAGATTTGCCCACCACAAAGCTTTCGAAATCCGGATCATTTTTGGCCAGTTGGGCTACATCAGCAGGATTGTCCAATACTCCGTAGCGTTTCAGGTCAAAAAAGCGTTGCTCTTCGCCACCCAATTCCACTACCCGTTCGTGGCGAAGTTGCAGGCGCATTTCTTCCTGGGTCATACCCGGTCGGGTATCGGCCAGTTTAGCCATTTTCGAACGTTGCCTTACCTGGTCTACAAAAGGATAGGCTTCGGCCGTTCTTCCCAATTCATTCAGGGCTTCGGCATACAGCAAAAGTACATCCGCATATCGGATTATCCGTACGTTAATGGGAGAGTGGTAATTTTCGCTGGGAGGAACTTCATCTTCGTATTTGCGGAACCACTGTTCTTCAACCCCCCAAACATTTGGGCTGTTTTGCCATTCTTTATATCCCTTACCCCAGAATATGGTATCCGGGTTCAAAGGGTCAATGGGCTGAGAAGGATTATTAGGATCGGGGCGATGGTGGTCGAAAACCAGAGAAGCGTCCAAACGGGGATCGATTTCTCCATCTACGGTTTTTTCTTTGGTAAACTGTTCAAAATACCAGCTTGTGGCCTGTCCGTCGGACCAGCCGACGCCTCTGGGGGCGAAAAACTGGGCGCGGTTATTTCCTTCCGAAGCACCAGGTTCTTCCACATTCTCCGTATTACCTCTGAGTTCATCGGAAAACTGAATTTCCCAGATCGACTCAATATTATTTTCATTTTCAGCGGTAAAATTGTCACGGTAATCGGGCACCAGGTCGTATGCGCCCAAATCGATTACTGCTTTGAGTTCGACAGCCGCTTCCGCCCACATTCTTTTCTGCATATAGGCTTTGGCCAGCAGGGCAGTAGCGGCCCCTTTGGTAGCTCTGCCTGCGTTGGCGTCATCATAGCTTACAGGCAATACTTCTTTCACTTCCTTCAGGTCGGCCACAATCTGATCCCAAACCTGCTGTTCGGAAGAATAATCAGGTCGGTCGGTAGTGGATTGTACGGTGAGCACCAGCGGCACATTGCCCCACAGGTTCCAGAGCGTATAATACATAAAGGACCGGATGTATTTGGCTTCGGCCAGCAACCGGCTTTTCATGGCGGCATCCATTTCAATGGCAGGTACATTGTCCAATACCTGGTTGGCTCTGAAAATGGCGATATAATGGTCGTACCAGATTCTGGCATGAAATTCCAGGTTGTAATCTACCATAGAGAACTTCGCGTAATTCACCATATCGGTCCAGGGACTTTTGCTGAAGCCTTCATCAGATCGTAAATCCGTAGCCCATAAAATCCACCTTTTCCAGCCACCGATGCGTTGCATGCCCGCATAGGCGCCGGTTACACCTTTGATGGCATCGCCCTGGGTTTTCCAGAAGCTGGCCACTGTCGGTGAGTTAGGGTTATCCTGTTCCAGCAAATCTTTATCACATCCGGTATAAAGAAAGAGGGAAAGAAAAACCAGCAGTATAAATTTAAATTTTTTCATAGTAACAGTTATAATTTTTTTGGAATAAGGGTTAGAAATTAAACTGAATACCACCCGTAATAACGCGGGAAGTAGGATAGTTACCGTCGTCGACACCCCGTCCGAAAAGACCTTCACCAGGTACTTCAGGATTGAACCCGGTATATTTTGTAATGGTGAAAAGATTTTGTCCGTTCACATACACGCGGAGGCTGGCATCTTCCAGTCCCATTCCCTCAAAAACGCTTTGCGGCAAGGTATAGCCAATCTGCATGGTTCTTAGGCGGAAATAGTCGCCGTCTTCCAGCCAGGCGTCCTGATTGTACCGCGCGTTGCTTACGCCACCAGTACGGTATACCGCCCTGGGAGTGGTGTTCGACATGTTTTCAGGCGTCCAGGGTACCAGGTCTTTGGGGTGATTCTGGTTGTCATCGGTGCGTTCGCCCCACCACCTTCCGGTATTGAATAATTTGTTGCCAGACACGCCGGTGAAAAAAGCGGTGAGATCAAAGCCCATATAAGAAGCGGTGAGATTTAATCCAAATTCCAGGTTTGGAATAGAACTGCCCACAACGGCACGGTCGTCGTTGTCAATTTTTCCATCGGGCTGACCGGTCAGCTCGCCTTCGGCATTGCGTCCGTTTACATCTTTAAAGCGAACATCGCCAGGTTGGGCATCCGGTTGGGCACTGTTTCTGATTTCCTCTTCATTCTGGAAAATACCATCCCGCTGGATGAGGAAAAATTCGCCCAACTCCCCACCTACAATGGTTCTTGTGGAACCCGGTCCGTAAATAGGCCGGTCAAAAGCCAGTGCCAGAATTTTATTTTTAACCGTAGTGGCATTGGCGCTGATGCTGTACTGGAAATCTTTTTTGGTTTCCTGGAAAGTTACGCCCAACTCAATACCCCGGTTTCGCATTTCACCATTATTTACATAAGGATCGCCGCCATCATTTCCGGAGGTGCCGGGCAGGGGCACCTGGGCCAAAAGCCCTTTGGTAAGTGTTTCATAATAATCGCCGGTAATCATTAACCGGCTATTAAGCACGGTTAGGTCGAAGCCAATATCGGTAGAGTATTTGGATTGCCACCGAATATCATCGTTTACCAATTGCTGCTGGGATGCGCCGGGCGTAATGGTCTGGCCGGTGCCAAACACATAATTGGTACTGGTATTAATTACCGCCAGGTACGGATAAGAAGCAGCAGGTTGTGACAGTAAATCGGTATTGGAATTACCGGTTACTCCGTAACTGGCACGAATCATCAGATTATCAACCCAGGAACTGGTATTATCAAAGAAATCCTCATTGCTGATGCGCCATCCTACAGAAGCCGCCGGGAAATTTCCCCACCGGTTGTCCTTCGAGAATCGGGAAACACCATCGCGGCGAATGCTGGCAGTCAGATAATAACGGCCCGCGTAATCGTAGGTAACCCGACCCAGAAAAGACCGCAGGGCCTGATTCCA
>JBGTIS010000325.1:0-59167 GCA_041745535.1 Cyclobacteriaceae bacterium
GGGCACTTAATAACCACCCTGCTGTTAATAAAAAAACCAAAGTTCTGGTTCAGAAAAAAGCGAATGAGCTGGGGTACCGGCCCAATTTTCTGGCACAAAACCTGAGAAATAAAAAATCAAACACCATTGGTGTAATTGTACCTGAAATTGTCCATCATTTTTTTTCCCGTGTTATAGATGGCATTGAAGATGTAGCTTATAAAGCCGGTTATAAGGTATTAATTTCTAAATCAAATGAAAATTACCACAGAGAAATAGAGAATACGCAATCGCTGATATCGTGTAGGGTAGATGGGATTTTAGCCTCTATTTCTGCCAAAACCAAAGATTATATGCACCTGAACCATATACAGAAACAAGGTATTCCGCTGGTATTGTTTGATCGGGTAACGCAGAAAATTAATTCCAGTAAAGTAGTGATCAATGATTTTGAAAGTGCCTATCAGGCAGTTGAACATTTATATAACGATGGTTTTAACCGCATAGCCCTTGTGGGGGGACCTAACCATTTGGAAATTAGTAAAGAAAGATTGAATGGATACCTGGCAGCCCTAGAAGCGTTGCGTATACCCGTTGTTCCCGATTATGTTATTCAGGGAGATATGAGCAAGGAACAGGGCTATAAAGCAGCCAGGCATTTGTTCAGCCTACATAAACCGCCCAATGCTATTTTGGGGGTATCGAACCCAATTATGAAAGGTATTATAGATGGCATACAGGAAATTGACCACAATTTGTTTGGTAAAATCGGTTTAACAGGATATGCCTGTGATCCCGACAGCTATCCGATTAATGTGCCTATCGGAACTATTGTACAGCCCGCCTTCGAGATGGGACAGGAAGCCGCCAAATTACTCATTAAAGAGATAGATTATAAGGGCAAAAGTGAGTTCAAATTCAAAACAGTTATGCTCAAAACCGAATTAATCGCGACTAATCCTGAAAAGGATAAAGTAAACCTTTATTAGCAATTATCTTTTTACTTTTGTTATCACCCGTGTTTTCGATCTGAAGTAAAAACTGACCGGAAAGTTTTTATTTTGTTCATTTCACTACGGTTTTGCAATTTGGTATATACATTCTATTTTTGATGGGAGACTTTAATTTAATTAATTCTGAAAGACCTGGTTATGAAGGAATTTTTAGGTGAAAACTTTTTACTGAATACGAAAACGGCAGAACGGCTATTTCATGATTACGCGAAAAATATGCCGATTATCGACTATCACTGTCACCTCTCTCCTGCCGATATTGCACGGAACCGCGGATTTGAAACCATGACCGAAATCTGGCTGGAAGGTGATCATTATAAATGGCGCGCCATGCGTACCAATGGGGTAGACGAAAAATACTGCACCGGCCAGGCAGATGATTATGAAAAATTCCTAAAATACGCCGAAACTGTTCCTTTTACCATCAGGAACCCACTGTACCACTGGACGCATATGGAACTGAAGAACCCATTTGGTATCCGTGAAATTTTAAATGGATCTACAGCTAAATCTATTTATGATACCTGTAACCAACAGCTTGCCCAGGAGAAGATGAGTTGCGGAAATTTACTACGTCATTTTAATGTAGAAGTGGTTTGTACTACTGATGATCCGGCCGATTCGCTGGAACATCACCAGCAACTCATCAACGATGGTTTTGAGATTGCGGTTATCCCGGCCTTTCGGGCAGATAAATCCATGCAATTTGAAAATGCAAGCACGTACAATCAATACATACAAAAACTGGAAGCTGCTGCCGGTATCAGTATTTCCACATTTGCTGAGCTGATTGATGCTTTACAGAAAAGGCACGATTTCTTCGAAACCATGGGATGCCGTTTATCCGATCACGGTTTGGAAACTATTTATGCCGAAGACTATTCCCAATCGGAAATTGATAACTCTTTTGCCAAAATCAGAAAGGGAAATGAGCTCAGTAACAAAGAAGTATTGGTGTTAAAATCGGCAGTTTTGTACGAACTGGCTATAATGGACCATGCCAAGGGCTGGACCCAGCAGTTCCATTTGGGCGCCCTTCGAAACAACAATACCCGGATGCTGCGGCAATTAGGCCCTGATACCGGATTTGATTCGATTGGCGATTTTGAACAGGGCAAATCAATGGCTAGGTTTTTTGACCGGCTTGATACTACCAATCAGCTTACCAAAACCATTATTTATAATTTAAACCCAAACGATAATTATCTGGTAGGTACCATGATCGGTAATTTTAATGATGGTTCAGTAGCGGGTAAAATGCAGATCGGTTCAGGATGGTGGTTTTTAGACCAGAAAGAAGGCATGGAAATGCAGCTTAACGCGCTGTCTAATCTTGGGTTATTAAGCCGTTTTGTAGGAATGCTGACCGACTCCCGCAGCTTTTTGTCATTCCCACGGCACGAATATTTTCGCCGAATACTTTGCGATTTATTGGGCAACGATGTAGAAAATGGTGAAATTCCTGCCGATATGGAATTACTGGGAAAAACGGTTGAAAATATATGCTACTACAACGCAAAAGAATATTTTAAATTTCAAACGCAGTTGGCATAAAGTTCTAAAATCAATTAATGAATTCAAATCAATCTTAAGTATAACAAATAAAAAACCTCACTATGAGTAAAAAAGTAGTCACATTTGGTGAAATTATGCTGCGTTTGGCCACACCCGAGTACCTTCGTTTTTCGCAAGTTACCAACTTGGAAGCCACTTTTGGCGGCGGCGAGGCCAATGTGGCCGTTTCACTAGCTAATTATGGGTTTTCGGCTAAATTTGTTACCCGACTTCCAAAAAATGATATAGGAATGGCCTGTATGGCCGAACTGCGGAAACATAATGTTGACACCAGCAGCATTGTACTGGGTGGCGACCGCCTGGGCATTTATTTTCTGGAAACCGGGGCAGTAAGCCGGGGCAGTAAAGTTGTGTACGATCGGGCGCGTTCCGCGCTTTCTGAAATAGAACCCGGTATGGTAGATTGGGACAAAGCCCTTGACGGCGCAGAATGGTTCCATTGGACGGGCATTACTCCGGCTGTTTCCGAAGGGGCTGCCAAAGTTTGTCTGGAAGGTGTAAAAGCTGCCAATGCCAAAGGAATCACCGTGTCAACCGATTTAAATTATAGGAAGAATTTGTGGAAATGGGGCAAACAACCGGCAGATGTAATGCCCGAACTGGTAGATAATTGCGACATTATTCTGGGTAATGAAGAAGATGCCGAGAAGGTGTTCGGTATAAAACCGGAAGGTGTGGATGTAACCAAGGGAGAAGTGGAAGGTGCCGCTTACGAATCGGTAGGAAAGCAGATGATGGAAAAATTTCCGAAAGCAAAAAAAGTAATTATTACCCTGCGCGGATCCATCAATGCCAATCATAATACCTGGTCAGGCGTACTCTGGAACGGTAAAAAATTATTTGAATCACCAGTTTACCAAATCACGCACATTGTAGACCGCGTGGGTGGTGGCGATTCTTTTATGGGAGGACTGATATACGGCTTACTTACTTATGCCAGCGACGACCAGAAAGCACTGAATTTTGCTGTGGCGGCTTCTTGCCTGAAACATACCATTAAAGGCGATTTTAACCTGGTTACGGCTGATGAAGTGGAGAAACTGATGAGCGGCGATGCCTCCGGAAGAGTATCCCGGTAGACTTTTCTCTACCAAAAACAGGTAATTCTGTAATTTTATGCTTAGTATTAAAAATTATAACTAAAAAATTAATGGCTCGATTTACCCGAATTGATGTTGCGATAAAAATGAAAGAAACAGGTATTGTACCTGTTTTTTACCATAAAGACCTGGACGTATGTAAAAAAGTACTACAGGCCTGCTACGAAGGTGGCGTAAGAGTTTTTGAATTCACCAACCGCGGCGATTATGCCCACGAAGTATTTTCATCATTAAATAAATTCGCGGCTGCTTCCTTACCGGAAATGATTATGGGCGTAGGTTCGGTGGTAGATCCCGGTACTACTGCCTTGTACCTGCAGTTAGGAGCAAACTTTATTGTTTCGCCCATTCTTAGTGAAGAAATGGCGAAAATATGCAACCGCAGAAAAATTATGTGGTCGCCGGGCTGTGGCTCTTTGTCTGAAATTTCTAAGGCAGAAGAGCTGGGTGCCGAAGTGGTTAAAATCTTTCCGGGTACCGAAGTAGGAGGTCCTTCTTTTGTGGAAGCAGTTCGTGGCCCTTTGCCCTGGACCAGCATTATGCCCACCGGTGGTGTATCGCCTACGGAAGAAAACCTGGGCGCCTGGTTCAAAGCCGGGGTTCATTGCGTGGGAATGGGCTCAAAACTTATTACCAAAGATGTGATTACCAACAGCAAATACGATGAACTCGCTAAAAATGTAAAAGCGGCTATTCAAATTGTTCAAAAGTTAAAAAAGCCATAATCAGATCAGTTACACCCCTTAATTCTAATTATGAACCATCGTCTAATTGTCTTACTTGTATTGCTCTCTTTTTTTACGGTTTCATGCCAGCAAGCGAATAAAACCAGAACCATTAAACTGGCTCATGGCTTAAGTCCCGACCATTCAGTACACAAGGCTATGGAGTATATGGCCAAACGAGTTGAAGAAAAGTCAGAGGGAAAACTGAAACTACAAATTTATCATAGTGAGCAGTTAGGCGCTGAAAGCGAGTGCCTGGAACTGTTGCAAATTGGTAGCCTGGGTATTACCAAAGTATCAGCATCGGCTATGGAAAGTTTCGCGCCCGGCTATAAAGTTTTGGGTTTGCCTTATGTGTTCCGCGACAAAGAGCACATGTATAAAGTGGAAGATGGGGAAATTGGTAAGCAGATTCTGAAAGACGGAGAAAAAGCATGGCTCAGGGGGTTATGCTTTTACGATGCCGGCAGCAGAAGCTTTTACACCAAAAACCGTCCTATTCATACCCCTTCAGACCTCAATGGACTTAAAATCAGGGTGATGAAAAGTATTACTGCCAACAAAATGGTAGATGCCTTGGGAGGAGCCCCCGTACCAATTTCTTTTGGTGAACTATATACTGCCCTGCAACAAGGTGTGGTAGATGGCGCCGAAAATAATCCTCCCAGCTTTTACCTCTCTAAACATTACGAAATCTGCAAATATTACTCTCTGGATGAACATACTTCCGTACCCGATGTACTGGTAGTCAGCACCATTATCTGGAACAATCTTTCCGACCAGGAAAAAACCTGGCTACAGGAAGCGGCTGAGGAATCTGTTCCGGTGCAACGAAAACTCTGGACAGAATCAGAAGCTGAATCGCTGGCTGCCATCAAAGAGGCTGGTGTCGAAATCATATATCCGGATAAGGCGCAGTTCGCTGAAGATGTTACCGGCCTGTATGCTGATTTTAAAGTGAACAACCCCAAACTTTATACGCTGGTAGAGAAGATTGATGAGATTAAATAAATTCGGAATTCCCCGGTTAACCCTTAAAAAATGCGCAGAATTATTGACAGTATTTTAGAAAAATTACTGATTAGTATATTAACCCTTATGGTAATTAATGTGGTGTTGCAGGTTTTTGCCCGCTTCGCCGGAATTTCCATACCCTTTACGGAAGAATTGGCTGGCTTTCTGCTGATGTGGACCGGACTGCTGGGTGCGGGTTATGCTACTGGGAAAGGCATGCATTTAGCCATTGATATTTTTCCCAGGAAGGCCACGCCTGAAAATCAGGTAAAATTTAACTGGATCATCAACGGTTTTGTTATCCTGTTCGCTTTTCTGGTAATGGTAGTTGGAGGATTCAGATTGGTATATATTGCCCTTTCTCTCGATCAGCTTTCTCCGGTAATGCAAATTCCAAAGGGTTATGTATACCTGGTGCTACCTTTTAGTGGTATTATGATCGTGTATTACAGCATTCTGAACATCATTGAAGGGCCTTCCCAACCACACGAAACCGGAGATACCATTGCCGAAAAACTTAATTGAATTATTAACCTGATTAATTATATGTACTATTTAGAAGTAGTAATTCTAGTAGTGAGCTTCATTGGTTTTTTAGCCTTGGGCGTACCTATTGCTTACAGTATTGGGCTTTCCTCTCTTTTTACCATGCTGGTAAGTATTTTACCCATACCTGCTTTTACTACCATTGCCCAACGAATGGCTAACGGACTGGATAGTTTTGCTTTGCTGGCTATTCCCTTTTTTATTCTTGCAGGTCAGTTAATGAACCGCGGCGGTATTGCTTCCCGGCTGATTGAGTTCGCCAAAGTTATTGTAGGGAGGTTACCGGGTGGCCTGGCCTTTGTGAATATCCTTGCCTGCATGTTATTTGGTGCCATTTCAGGGTCGGCTGTGGCCGCGGCCTCAGCCATTGGCGGTTTTATGAATCCCAGAATGGTGAAAGAAGGATACGACCGTTCCTTTGCCGCTGCTGTGAACATTGCTTCTTCTACTACCGGCATGATTATTCCACCCAGCAATATTTTGATTGTATATTCTCTGGCTGCTGGTGGAGTGGGGGTATCCATAGGCGCTTTGTTTCTGGCAGGCTACATCCCTGGTATTCTGGTGGGCTTATCGCTGATGGTTGTGGCAGGTTTTGTTTCTTACAAAAAAAGATATCCAACCGCTGGCAAAACAGGGTTTGTGGAAGCATTAAAAATTTTACTGGATGCCATTCCCAGTTTATTTTTGTTGGTGGTAGTAATCGGGGGTATTGTAGCAGGCATATTTACGGCTACGGAAGCCTCTGCGGTGGCTGTGGTATACACACTGCTGCTATCAATGATTTACAGAGAAATCAAGGCAAAAGATATTCCCGGCATTTTGTTAGATACTGTGGGCACAACTTCTATCGTCATGATACTGATTGCCACTTCCATTGGTATGTCGTGGGTTATGTCTTATGAAAATATTCCGCAAACAGTAAGTGAAGCTCTACTTTCCTTAAGCGATAATAAAATTGTAATTTTAATTATCATTAATTTAATCCTTCTTTTTGTCGGGATGTTTATGGACATGACGCCGGCTGTTCTAATTTTTACGCCTATTTTTCTTCCGGTAGTAATGCGCCTGGGGATGGACCCGGTTCATTTTGGCATTATCATGGTGCTGAACTTGTGCGTGGGAATTTGCACACCACCCGTAGGATCCGTACTGTTTGTGGGTTGTAGTGTAGCAAAAATAAGTATCGACAAGGTAATCAAACCCCTGCTCCCGCTTTTTGTAGCAATGATCGTTACCTTGCTTATTGTCAGTTTCGTACCCGAACTAAGTCTGTGGCTGCCAAGGTTATTTGGCTTTTAAATTAGAATGCTGAAAACTTAATCATATAGCCTGTTTTCTCGTAACCTAGCTCCCATTTTAATTTCCGAAAATGGGAAATCAATTCTTATATAGAATAAAATTAAATTTATTATATATTTTATTGTTAAAATAACATATATAATCCTTTATATATTACAAATGTCACCATGCTAGAAATTACAATCCAGGGTCTGAAATCAGTACCGATTTAGATATTTCAGCTTTAGATTCGGGTTTGTACCGGCTTGAGGTAGTTAATAATTACACAAATCGCATAAACTCAAGCACTTATTATTCGCAAAAGCAAGTCCTGTATCCTGAACTTACTTTTAACGTATTGCCACAAACTATTTGCCGGCCTGATGGCGGCGTAGAAGTGATAAACATGAGTGTAATCAGCTTAAATCCGGCATTATCCAAAGATCAGTGTAGCTGCGATCCTGCTGTAGCTCAGAATAGTGCCCTGGGGATTGATGCCTACGAAGATGATTATATACAGGATACTTACGAATACGCATGGTATACCGGACAATCACCGGACCCGGCCAATATCATGAGCAATTCTTCAGACAATTATATTACCGGACTTGGGTTGGGTTATTACACCGTAAAGGTTAGAAATACCAATACAAATTGTGAAACATCAAGCTTCTTTTATGTAAGCCAGAGTATTCAATACCCCAATGTAATTGTAGTGAAGAAAATGGCAATGGAATGGTTGCTGGTTTTGTCGGCAATGGTACAGGTAAGTGCCATCTTGATGGGTTTACCTGGTCAATGGCCAGCAATCAGGTGGAATTTTCAGGAAAAATCCGGGAAGAAAGGACTCATGGAACCTATACCGTAATCGCCACCGATTTGGAAAATACAACCTGCGTTTCTGAACCAACATCGGTTACAGTGGGTAATCAGTCTGTACTGTCGGTGGTTATTATTCACGAAGATGCCCCTCTTTCTAACCGCGATCTTAAAAATCCCAATGGGCAACTGAGTGCTATGGTTGATGGCTACAAATTTGGTTGGTACAGACAGTAACAACAAACTGATTAAAATTGGTCCGTCTGCCTCAGGGTTAAAAGCAGGTCAGTATCAGGTTGAAGCATGGCACCTATTTTTATATTGTTCAGAAAGATAAAGATTCCGTCCCGTTTACAGGATATATGGAATTGGTACGATAATATCTTTGCCGCTAAACTTTTAACCTAAGGAATTGGATTTTTTTATAAAAAAGTGGGTGTTCCGAAATGCATTCCCTTACCTTTGCGGCCAGTCAAAAGGGCCAATATTTTAATTCAATGTATTACATTTAACGAATGACTTAAAATCAATTCGTTGTTATTTTCTCAAATTCTCGCATGAAAACAAATAACCCTCTGGTAATGCTTTTAGTCTGGCGAATAAAGCATCTAAGCACCAGAAATTTTGTTTTACTGTTGGGAACCTTTATTGGTGTAGTTTCCGGCCTGGCAGCGGTACTGCTGAAAGAATCAGTTCATTTTATACAAACCCTGCTCACCAGCGAATTCGATACTGCTTTTGCCAATTATTACTATTTAGGATATCCGCTGGTGGGTATATTGATCACCGTATTTCTGGCAAAATACCTGTTTCGCGAACCTTTTGGGCATGGGGTAACAGGTGTGCTATATGATATTTCTAAAAAATCAGGCATCAGCCGCCGTTCCAAAATGTATTCAAATCTGGTCGGCAGTGCTTTTACTGTTGGATTTGGTGGCTCAGTAGGGCTGGAAGGTCCTATTGTGGTTACCGGCTCAGCCATTGGGTCTAATGTGGGCCGACTGATGCACCTGCAACCTAAAAAAAGAGCATTGTTAATTGGTTGTGGCGCGGCAGGCGCTATTTCAGCCATATTCAATTCTCCCATTGCCGGCGTACTGTTCAGCATCGAGGTAATTCTTACTGAAATCAGTATTGATGCTTTTATTCCATTGTTGATTTCATCGGTAGCCGGATCCATCATTTCCATTTCTTTACTGGGCGACAATGTATTATTCTCTTTTAAACTCACCGATTCATTTTCTGCCCAAGACGTACCCTATTATATTATTCTGGGTATTGGCTGCGGCCTCATTTCTCTTTACTTTACCCGGGTGATCTACTATGTGGAGAACTTATTAAAATTCACAAAAGGGCAGATCAGAAAAGCGATGGTTGGTGGCTTGTTGTTGGGGTTGTGTATTTTTTTACTTCCCCCCATGTACGGCGAGGGATACGAAATCATAAAATCGTTGCTGAATGGTGAGGAACAACAAATCCTGAATAACAGTTTGTTCTCAGGATACGCTGACAACCGGATCGTTTTTATGCTTTTTCTGTTGGCTATTATCCTGGTAAAACCGATAGCTACCGCCCTTACCATTGGTAGTGGTGGCAATGGTGGTATTTTTGCCCCTTCCCTGTTCCTGGGGGGTATTTCAGGATATTTCTTCGCCAAATTAATCAACAGCTTTCATATTGTAGAAACCATAAGTCCGGCCAATTTCACTTTAGTAGGCATGTGTGGGGTAATGAGTGGCGTTTTACACGCTCCTTTAACCGGCATATTCCTCATAGCTGAAATTACCAGTGGTTACACCCTGTTTGTACCACTGATGCTGGTTTCCGCCATTTCTTATACCACTATCTATTACTTTGAAAAGTACTCATTGTACACCAAAAGCCTGGTACGAAAAGGGTATCTTATTCCTAACGACAGAGACCGGTTGGTATTGAACCAGATTAATATATTGTCGCTGGTAGAAAAAGATCTGTACACCATCCGACCCACCGCTACGCTGGGCGATCTGGTAAAACTGGTGCGTAAATCGCGCCGGAATATTTTCCCTGTGGTAAACCAGGAAAAAGAGCTGGTGGGCATTATTACTTTAGATGATATCCGCGAAATAATGTTCGATAAAGATGCGCAGACTAATGTTTCTATTGAGTCTATCATGCACAGCCCCCCTGATAAGGTATCTTCAGAAGAGAAAATGCAGGATGTAATGGATAAATTCGAAAAATCGGGAGCCTGGAACCTACCGGTTATCGACCATGGAAAGTATGTAGGGCTGGTTTCCAAATCCCGCATATTTGATGCGTACCGCACCCGCCTGATCCGGCACCAAAGAGAATGATCTCAACCCTATAATTTTTTATACTCCAGGAATAATTTGAAATATTCAGAAACGGATAAGCCTGCCGGACACCCATACCCGGTAAGCCTACCGGGTTACAACTTTTATGATAATACTACGTTTTTAAAGAAAAAAACATTTATGCTAAGAACAATATTCCTGGCTTTGCTATTATCCGGATGCATATCAATAACGTTTGCGCAGGATGTAAAAACAGTAAAATTTGATGAACTCAATCAGATTTTGCAGGCCAACCCTCATCAGATTAAAGTAGTAAATTTCTGGGCGACCTGGTGCAAACCCTGCATAGAAGAACTTCCTTATTTTGAAGCGCTTCAACAGGCATATGATGAAAAAAACCTGAAAGTTATTTTGGTAAGTCTGGATTTTACACAGGATAAAGCCGCTCAGTTTGTCAGTAAGAAAAATATAAATTCGGAAGTCTTATTTCTGGATGAAACCGATCATAATACCTGGATCAATAAAATTTCTCCCGATTGGTCAGGCGCTATTCCGGCAACATTGGTTATCGACGGAAAGTTGGGAAAAGATCAGTTTTTTGAGAAAAAATTTGAGAAAAAAGACTTATTTTCTGTAATTGAAAAATCAATTAACTAAACCCTATTCATTATGAAAAAGGTAACTATCTTTTTTTCATTAGTAGTAGTGCCCCTGTTTTTTAATAGTATGACACCCAACACGGGTTATCAGGTAGGCGATTATGCCACTAATTTTAAGCTGAAAAATATTGACGGCAATATGGTGTCGCTATCAGATTATGCCGATGCGAAAGGTTTTATGGTAATTTTCACCTGTAATACCTGCCCTTATGCCAAAATGTACGAAGAAAGAATTATTGAATTGCATAAAGATTATGCCGACAAAGGTTTTCCGGTAATCGCGATTAATCCAAACGACCCTAATCAGTCACCTGGCGATTCGTTTGCTGAAATGAAGGCGCGTGCCGCTACCAAGAAATATCCTTTCCCCTATTTATTAGATGAAACTCAGGATATTACCCGCGCTTATGGGGCTACCCGAACACCCCATGTTTTTCTCTTGAAAAAAGAAGGTGCCGATAAATTTAAAGTAGCTTATATTGGTGCTATTGATAACAATTATCGGGATGCCAAAGCGGCTAACGACAAATATGTACGAAATGCGGTTGAAGCATTGCTTTCGGGAAAACCCGTTATGAATAAATCTACAAAAGCCATTGGATGTGGTATAAAATGGCAGGAGGCCTGACCTGATATCCAAAAAACAAAATACCGGAGCAGGATGACAGTGGTTATCCTGCTATTTTTTTGAAATTTATATAAGAATTTTAGCAAGCCGTTAAAAAATTATAAATAAATTTACGATAATAATCATAATTAAATCAAAAAAGGAAATATTATGAAATTTGGCATTGTGGTTTTCCCGGGTTCTAACTGCGACGATGATATATTTTATGTGTTACAATCTATTCTGGGCCAACAGGTAGTAAAGTTATGGCATAAAGACCAGGACTTACAGGATTGCGATTTTATTATTATACCGGGCGGATTTTCGTACGGCGATTATCTGCGTTCCGGAGCAATTGCCCGCTTTTCGCCTATTATGGATGCTGTAATCGCCCATGCCAATCGGGGTGGATATGTGTTAGGAATTTGCAATGGTTTTCAAATTCTGACCGAATCTGGTTTGTTACCCGGCACCTTATTAAGAAATATCTACCAGAAGTTTATTTGCAGGAATTCATACATCAAACCCGTTTCCCAAACAGCGCCTTTTACCGCGAATCTGGATACTGGTAAGGCCTATAAAATTCCGGTGGCCCATGCCGATGGGCGGTATTATATCGACCAGGCCGGTCTGGATAATTTGCGAAGCAACGATCAAATTTTGTTTAAGTATTGTGATGCGCAAGGCAATTTCACCGAAGAAAGCAACTTCAATGGTTCCGTAAACAATATCGCGGGAATCTGTAATACGCGGAAAAACGTATTTGGATTAATGCCTCATCCTGAACGTGCTGCCGACGAAGTGTTGGGCAATACGGATGGTAAACTTATCCTGGAAACCCTGCTTCAGGTTGAGGCATTGTAGCAACTACAGGAATCTATAATTTAACTTTAGTAGGTTCCTCTACTTCTGAGGTTTCTTTTATCATTTCTTTCAGGATATCCCGAACGTCTTTGAACGAATCAACATTGTATTTAGCAGCCGATGTATTGCTGCCCACCTTAATGGTATAAGCATTTTTGGGCATTACCTTAAAGGTGTCTTCATCAGTGGTGTCGTCACCAAAAGCAATGGCAAAATCATGAGGAAATTTTTGCAGCCAGATTTTCGTGCCTTTCCCTTTATTGATATCACGATTTTTAATTTCCACCACTTTATCGCCTTCCAATATCTGCAAATCACCATCAGAAGAGATATATTTTAACTGACTTAAAAGTTCACGCGTTCTTAATTCTCCCAATCCGGTTTCTACCTTTCGATAATGCCACACCAGCGAATAATCTTTCTCTTCAATAAATGAACCTGGTGTTCTGTCAACAAACAACTCCAATAACGGACGGATCTCTTTTTTCCATTCGTCGGTTAAGGTAGACATCATTTCCCAGCCTTCTTTACCTTCTTTTAACCAAACGCCATGTTCAGCGATAATATCCACATTCAGGTGGCCCACCCATTCTTCCAGGGTATCTTTGGCTCTCCCGCTAATGATTGTAACTTTGTTTTTAGGATTTTTTACCAGATTTTTAATAAGTTTGATAAGTTCATCATCTGGTTTTGCTTCCAGCGGATCATTATAAAAACCAGTAAGAGTTCCATCATAATCCAGAAAAATCATTCTTTCCTTTGCATGATGATATTTATCCAATATTTTGTGTAATGAAGCCTCATCTAATTTTCTGGTTTGCATTTCTTCCTGCATCTTTTTTACTTTTTCCAAACTCGCCATAAACAAATTTACCCAGTGGTCTATGTTATACCGCTTCAGCGATTTCTGCATATTGGTATTGTGAAGTATCTGCTCTTCTTCCGGCATAGTAAGCGCGATATGAATCGCATCTACCATCTGATTGATATCATTCGGATTAATCAGGATGGCATCGGAAAGTTCTTTGGAAGCGCCGCACATTTCACTTAAAATCAATACACCCTTTTTGTTTAGTTTACTGGCGATAAACTCTTTACATACCAGGTTCATGCCATCCCGCATTGGGGTTACCAGGGCCACATCGGCCATCCGATAAAATGCGGAAAGTTCTTCTAATGGAAACGAGCGATAGAAATAATGGATGGGTGTCCAGTTAATTTTTCCATATTTACCATTGATGTGGCCTACCAACCGGTTCACATCTTCTTTGAGCTCTTTATAGGTTCCTACCATATCACGCGAAGGCACTACAATGAGCAATAGGGAAACTTTGCCCCGGTATTGTGGATATCTTTCGAAGAACAGGTCAAAAGCTTCCAGCCTTTGAGGAATGCCCTTTGAATAATCCAGCCGATCAATAGAAAGCATCAGTTTCTGATCGCCCAGCGATATTCTGTAATATACCTCTTTTTCCAATGCGGCTGGGGAAGCGGCTGCCTCCGCGTATTTATCATAATCAATGCCCATCGGAAAGGCATCTACCAATACGATTCTGTTGCCTACATTAATCTGCCCCTGGGCATTACTCAATCCTGAAATTCTATTCACCGAACTTAAAAAGTGGCGCATGTCGTCGTAGGTATGAAATCCGATCAGGTCAGAGCCAAGCACTCCTTCCAGGATTTCTTTTCTCCAGGGTATTAGCCTAAAAATTTCGTTAGAAGGAAAAGGGATGTGCAAAAAGAATCCAATACTGGTTTTGGCAAGCTGCTTCCGGATCATACCTGGTACCAGCATCAGCTGATAATCATGAATCCAGAGCATATCACCTGGTTCAGCTTTTTTTAAAATCTCATCAACAAATTTTTTATTGGCTTTTACATATGCTTCCCATAAGTGTTGGTCATAAACAGCATACTGATTGAAATAATGAAAGTTAGGCCATATGGTTTCGTTGCTAAAGCCTTCATAAAAATCTTTGATGTCCTCTTCGGATAAAAACACAGGATGCATACTTTCTTTGTGTAATGCTTCCGTTATTTCGTCTTTTTCCTGCTTTTTGTTCGTTACTATACCTGGCCAGCCAATCCAGATGTTGTTACCTTGCTTATAAACAGAGCTAAGACCTGTGGCTAATCCTCCCGGGCTTGGATGATACTCCAGTTTGCCTTTTTCATTTTTGTTAATTTTTATGGGTAGGCGGTTTGAAACAATGATAGTTTTTGACATATAATATCTGGGTTATCGGGTGTAGTGTAGTGTTGTTTTAATTTAATGGGTGAAAATCGCAAAAGCAAACTATTTGTTATTAAATCCTCTGAGCTTGATTTCTGTTAATTTGCGCTTGGTGTCTAATGGGAAATCTCCCTTCATCATCCAGTCATAATAACTTGGCTCTTCCGAAAATACTTCAACAACCGGTTTTAGTTTATGTTTTCCAAAATTAAAAACTTCTACCCCGTCGTCGTTTAAAATTATTCTGCCGGCCAGGTCCACCAGGTTGGTTGCCGTAATGTTATGGAGGGTTTCCATATTGTTTTCAATTACTCCAATGGTATTCCCCTGCATGTCGACCACCGGTTCGCCTGCATAGCGGACAATTTGTGCCTGCAACACATGCATAGAGGCCACGGTATCGGCTTCCGCGCTGTGCGCGTCTATCAGATCTTTGTCACAGTAAAATTTAAGCGCGGCAGCCAGCGTTCTTTTTTCCATCAGGTGGAAAATTTTCTGGGCATCTACCAGCTTACATTTGCTGATGTCGAAGTTAATGCCTGCCCGTAAAAACTCTTCTACCAGTAAGGGCACATCAAACCGAATTACATTAAAACCGGCAAAATCGCAGCCTTCTAAAAATTTCGCCAGATTCTTCGCTATGGATTTAAAGGTAGGGGCATCTTTTACATCTTCGTCGTAAATGCCATGTATTAAACTGGTTTCCAGTGGAATCGGCATTTCCGGGTTTACTTTGGTTACTTTTCTGAATTCATCACCATTGGGCATTATTTTAACGATAGCAATTTCAATTATCCTGTCTTTGGCTATGTTGGTTCCGGTTGTTTCCAGATCAAAAAATGCCAGGGGTGTTTTCAGATTTAATCGCATTGAAAATTTATTTTATGATATAAGAAATTGAATGAGTTAATTAAAAAGATTTTATGCAGGTAACCAACAACTTTGATAGAATACTGGAAAATTAACGAATAGCGCTGTCTGGCAATAATTCTTCACTAAATTTATTAATATCAATACCATCGAAGGTTCCTGAACTCATAAATAATAAATTAGCATCCATCCAGGATCTGTTTTTCAGGAATTTTTTCAGGTCATCACTAGAAGTAAAAATCAGTATATCATCTCTGTTAAAGGCTTTTCTTACTATTTCATCGGTAAGTACATCCAGTTTTTTATGTTTGGCTACTTCCGGATTATGATAGACAATTCCCAGATCTGCTGATTCCAGGGTATCAGCATATTGGCCGATGAAGTCTTTGTTCAGGCTGCTAAACGTATGCAGTTCCATACATGCCACCAGTTTTCGGTCTGGGTATTGCAGCTTTACCGCTTTGGTAGTGGCTTTCAGTTTAGACGGTGCGTGGGCAAAATCTTTGAAAATGGCAAAGTTTTTACCTTCATGCACTTTCTCCAAACGTTTGCTGGCTCCCTCAAACGACTGAATAGCATCGTAAAACTCTTCCTGAAGAATTCCGATCCGGCTACACAAAGTCAATGCCCCATTGATGTTTTGCATGTTATGATAACCAAAAATCTTTATGGGTACCTCACCTTTATCAGTTTTTAAATAGGTACGATCGTTGGATATTTTGTACGGATGCGCACTGTAAGGTGTTTGCCCTACATCTTTACGCTCTTTACCGCAAATAATGGTGGTGAGGTCGTCCTCATCACAATAAATGAGGGTTCCGGCTTTGGGAGTAGCATCGGCAAATTCGTCGAACTGCTTTACGTAGTCGTCGAAAGTAGGAAATACGTTATAATGATCCCACGCGATGCCGCTGATGAGGCCGATATGATGGTGGTATTTTAAAAATTTGGGTGTTTTGTCAATAGGAGAAGAAAGATATTCATCTCCTTCGATAATAATAATGGGCGCATTGGAAAGCTTAAGCATACCTGGTAAACTGCTTACCTTGGCCCCAATCAGATAATCGAAGTCTTTATTACAATACTGTAATACATGCAGAATAATCGCGGTTATGGTGGTTTTACCATGGCTGCCTGCAATCACAATTCTTTGTTTGTCTTTGCTTTGTTCATAAATATATTCAGGATAGGAATATACTTTAATACCCAATTCAAGGGCTTTTTTTAATTCAGGATTGTCAGCCCGGGCGTGCATTCCCAGAATAACCGCATCGATTTCATTTGTGATTTTCTCTGGAAACCAGCCAACCTCACCAGGAAAAATTCCCTCTTTGATAAGATTTGATTTGGCAGGATCATAAATTTCATCGTCAGAGCCGGTAACCTGATAACCTTTTTTCGCCAGGCTAATAGCAAGATAGTGCATTACACTTCCGCCAACGGCAATGAAGTGTATTCTGGAATTACTTTTATGCATTTATGTAAATTGTAAAATTAAAAGCTAAAAATTGCCGATCTTCCCAAAATTAAAATAAAAACATCAAGGGGTCAATAATTTATGATAAGGAACCTCTCGCTAAAATATTAAAATACTTTCATTAATGTTGTATCACCTGTAATTTCATTTGCCTATAAGCAAATTTTACGTTAACATTGAACAATGATTTCCTGTTTGAAAAGCCAGTTTTGATGTAATTTTTGTATCTGGTTGTTTTTGTGGAAGTTGGCTTTTTCAATCTAAATTTTACTTTAGGTCCTATCACTGATTGGAATTTTTTAGTATAGGAAATTCTCATTTAGGTTTAGTATTCGCAGTTAGTTTTTTATAAATTTAAATTGTTAGTCAATTATATTTGATACATTGACCAAATGAGGAGATACCGTATTTTTAAAAACAATTAATGGATCAGGATAAATTTAATAGTGCCAAACGATTTTCCGGTGGAAAAATAAATACTGCCAAAGCACGAGGCCTATCTGGTATCCCGATCAAAGCTGGCAATGCGGCCGTTGCTTTAGGCAAACTCCCGCCTCAGGCTACCGACCTGGAAGAAGCGGTGCTGGGTGCGCTGATGTTGGAAAAAGACGCGCTTACCACCGTTATTGAAATCCTGAGCCCCGAAAGTTTTTATAAAGATAGTAACAAAGAAATTTACAAGGCAATTACCGAGCTTTTCGATAATTCCGAACCGATTGATATTCTTACCGTTACCAATCAGCTCAGAAAAAATGGCAAACTCGAGTTTGTAGGTGGCCCATTTGTGATTACCGAACTCACCAACCGGGTAAACTCCGCGGCCAATATTGAATACCATGCCCGCATTGTGGCCGAACAGGCCATTAAGCGGGAATTGATCAACATCGCTTCTGAAATTGAAAAAGAAGCCTATGAAGATACTACTGATGTTTTTTCGCTACTCGACCAGGTAGAGCAGAAAATATTTAACGTATCCGAATCAAATATCCGGAAGAACTATGTGGACATGCGCTCGTTAATGCGGGAAGCCATTATAGAACTGGAAGCTAAAAAACTACATAAAGATGGGCTTACGGGCGTACCTACCGGGTTTTCTGCTTTGGATCGCCTAACTTCCGGCTGGCAAAAATCGGATCTGGTTATTATAGCGGCCAGACCAGGTATGGGTAAAACGGCATTTATTGTATCTGCCCTGCGAAACGCGGCCATTGATTTTGAACATGCCGTAGCCATTTTTTCTTTGGAAATGTCATCCGTCCAGTTAGTCAACAGGCTTATTTCTGCTGAAGCTGAACTGGAAAGCGACAAAATCAAACGCGGCACGCTGGCCGATTACGAATGGGAACAACTGGTGCATAAAACCGCTAAATTATCAGAAGCTCCCATATTTATTGATGATACGCCTGCCCTTTCCATCCGTGAGTTTCGTTCCAAATGCCGAAGGCTGAAAGCGCACCACGACGTAAAGCTGATTGTGGTGGATTATCTACAGTTGATGTCAGGCGATTCTTCCAAGGGCAACCAGGGAAACCGCGAACAGGAAATTGCTTCTATCTCGAGGGCAATGAAAAATATTGCCAAAGAGCTTAATGTACCGGTTATTGCCCTGTCGCAGTTAAGCCGGGCTGTGGAAACCAGAGGCGGCGACAAACGTCCGCAACTTTCTGACCTCAGGGAGTCGGGTAGTATCGAGCAGGATGCCGATATGGTACTTTTCCTTTATCGTCCGGAATATTATAATCTGAGCGAAGACGAATCAGGCCAGCCTACCCAGGGTGTGGGTGAGGTAATTATTGCCAAACACAGGAATGGTAGTCTCGATACGGTCAGGCTTAGGTTTATCGGCCGGTTCACTAAATTTACCAACCTGGAGAATACTTATCCGGGTACGGGTACCTACGGCAATGCCATGATGAACGTCAGGTCGTCCAGCGATTTTGGAAATCCTAACATGATCACCTTAGGCTCTAAAGCGAATCCACCTTCTGAAAAAGATAACCTTCCGGAAGGTTTTGATACAGGAAACGACGACGCTCCTTTCTAATTTGCCTTATCTTATTTCAATCAAGTAATTGCCATGAACATATCTGTTGCTGATTTGAGAAAAACCTATTCCAGTAGCCAGTTAGGCATTGATGATACAGACCGCGATCCTATTATCCAGTTTAAAAAATGGTTTGATGAGGCACTTCAGGCTGAAATTACAGAACCCAATGCCATGCACCTTGCTACCGTTTCGGCAACAGGTAAACCGGCAGGCAGAATTGTATTGTTAAAAGGAATCGAAGCCCAGGGATTTACTTTTTATACCAATTACGACAGCCGGAAAGGAAAGGAACTAATACAAAATCCTGATGCCGCACTCACCTTTTTCTGGCCGGAACTGGAACGGCAAGTTAGAATTGAAGGAAAAACCTTCAAAGTTGATGAAGAAACTTCAACCCAATACTTTCATACACGCCCCCGCGGCAGCCAGATTGGCGCCTGGGTTTCTCCTCAAAGCACGGTAATAGAAAGCAGAGCGGTACTGGACAAACGAGAGCAGGATTTTATCAGGAAATTTGAAAACCAGGAAATACCGAAACCACCGAACTGGGGCGGATTCAGGTTGCAACCGGTTGCTATCGAATTCTGGCAGGGAAGGCCGAGCAGGTTGCACGACCGAATTTATTATTCGTTGAATAATTCCGGCGCATGGACGATCAGCAGGCTGGCGCCGTGAAGATTACTGCCTGTTATTAACATTTTCAAACTCGTTTATTATCTTGCGGTTTCAAAAAATCAGGTGATAGCTTTTGATGGTTACCTGATAACAGTACCGCAAAAAATTAATTAACCATATGACTTCTACCCAAAGTTTTTCGCAAGCGCGTATTCAGCATACAGATTTAAAAGGTCTGGATGATCAATATTATTTACAGGTTTTCCGCAGATATCCGGTTATATTAACCAAAGGAGAAGGTAGTTATGTGTGGGATACCAACGGAAAACGATATATTGATGCCATGGCCGGAATTGCCGTGAACAGCGTAGGTCATTGCCATCCTAAAGTGGTGCAGGCCATTCAGCAACAGGCAGCCACCCTGATTCATATTTCCAATGCCTACCTGAGCCAACCACAGGCTGAACTGGCTGGAAAATTAGCTGAAATTTCAGGACTCGACCGGGTGTTCTTTACCAACTCTGGTGCTGAGTCAGTAGAGGCAGCTTTTAAACTGGCCCGGAAATATGCCCATCAGCATGGCCGGGGCGGTAACATTATTTCAATGGAAGGTTGCTTCCACGGACGCACCCTGGCCACTATCGCGGCAGGAAAAGCCAAATATCAGAAAGGCTTTGAACCCATTCCCTCTGGTTTTATGCAGGTTCCTTTTAATGATATTAACAAAGTAGCAGAAGCCATCAACCAGGAAACAGCAGCTGTTATTGTTGAGCCTATCCAGGGCGAAGGCGGCATTCATATCGCCGATAAAGAATTTCTACAACAGCTTCGCGAATTGTGCGGCGAAAAAAATGTATTGCTGATTCTGGACGAAATTCAATGTGGGATGGGCCGTACGGGAAGCTTTTTTGCCTATCAGCAATATGGTATACTGCCCGATATCCTTACCACCGCTAAAGCTTTGGGAGGAGGAGTTCCCATAGGAGCGATGCTGGCCGTTCAGCAAGTAGCCGAGGCTCTGGATTATGGTGATCATGGAACCACCTTTGGTGGAAACCCATTGGCCTGCGCGGCTGCTTTGGCTGCTATTGAGGTAATAGAAGAAGAAAATTTCTTGCGGCAAGCAAAAGAAAAAGGGGAAGTCATTCTTCAACGGCTGGAAAATGAAGCCGCTAATGAGCCCGGCATTGTAGCAGTAAGAGGCAGAGGTTTAATGATTGGTGTGGAAGTAAAAGGTTCGGGCAGACCAGTGGTAATGAAAATGCTTGAAAAAGGAATTCTGATTAACTTTATTTCAGAAAATGTAATTCGCTTGGTACCTCCACTGAATATTAGTATAGAAGATTTACACACCGTAGTAGACAAACTGCTGCTTTCGGTAAAAGAAGTGCGGGAAGAAACGGCATAAAAAAAGCCTGGAATTACCAGGCTTTTTTTATTTTACTTTATCTACGATGGCTTTAAAAGCATCAGGATGGTTCATCGCCAAATCGGCCAGCACTTTTCGGTTAAAGTCTAATCCGTTAGCTTTTATCATTCCCATAAACTGAGAATAAGACAATCCATACTGCCGCACCCCGGCATTGATTCGCTGAATCCATAAGGCACGAAAGTCTCTTTTCTTGGCACGTCGGTCGCGGTAAGCATACAGCAAACCTTTATCAACCGCGTTTTTCGCTACTGTCCATACGTTTTTACGCCGACCGAAATAGCCTTTCGCTTGTTTTAATACTTTTTTTCTCCTTGCTCTTGAAGCAACATGATTTACTGATCTTGGCATACAATTTTGTTTTTGATATTTGGCGGCTTCAGCAAATTTTGCCAGCTCTTAAAGCCAAATCTCAGGTGAATAAAAAACCTAATTTTAGATGTTCAACAAAGCTTTGATTCTGTACTCATCCGACTTATGTACTAAGGTCGAGTGTGTCAGATTTCTTTTCTGCTTTGTTTCCTTTTTGGTCAAAATATGACTTTTAAAAGCATGTTTCCGCTTCAGTTTACCTGAACCGGTTAGCTTAAATCTCTTTTTGGCTCCGGAATTCGTTTTTACTTTTGGCATTATAACAATATATTTATTATGATTTAGATCATCCTTCTGGACAATAATTACTTTTTACCTGCTTTAGGAGTTAGCATCAAATACATACGTTTTCCCATCATTTTCGGCAATTCCTCTACTTTACCAAATTCTTCAAGTTCAGTAGCAAAACGTAATAATAGCGCTTCGCCTCGCTCTTTAAAAACAATAGTTCTACCCACAAAGTGAACATAAGCCTTTACTTTGGCGCCTTCTTTCAGAAAGTTTTCCGCATGCTTCAATTTAAAATTGAAATCATGGTCATCTGTATTAGGGCCAAATCTGATTTCTTTGACAACGGTTTTTTGTGCCTTTGCCTTGATTTCTTTTTGCTTTTTCTTCTGCTCATACTTGAACTTGGAATAGTCTATTATTTTACAGACGGGTGGGTCAGCTTTGGGCGAAATCTCTACAAGGTCCAACCCCTGCTGTGTGGCCATAGATATTGCTGTTTTGATATCGTAAATATCAACATTGACATTATCTCCCACTACACGAACAAATGGTACTCTTATTCGTTCGTTTACCCGGTAAGGTTCAGGTTCCCTACCTCTGAATGTACTTCTTCTAAACTTACTAATAGTTACCTCCTGGTTTATTTAAAAAAAATTGAACTGCAAATATGAAAATAAAATAAGTAAAATGAAATATCAATACTAAAATTGATTGTAATACTATTTTGGCGAACCGGCAGTTTCCGGAGATTGTTCATTTTTCACCTCTTCTTTAAAGTAATTAACGAATCCATCGAGCGTAAAACTTCCCACATCACCCATTCCATGTCGGCGAACCGATACTTCCTCTTTCATTTGTTCTTTCTCTCCAACAATCAGCATAAAAGGAATTTTGCCCACTTCCGCGTCTCTGATTTTTTTCCCGATTTTTTCATCCCGGTTATCAATGGTACCTCGTATGTCATGGCTCCCCATTACTTCCTTCACCTGTTCAGCGTAGTCGGCAAACTTTTCAGAAATAGGTAATACAATAAATTGTTCTGGCGACAACCATAAGGGCAGATTTCCGGCAGTATTTTCTAATAAAATAGCTATAAACCGCTCCATAGAACCAAATGGCGCACGGTGAATCATAACCGGCTGATGTTTCTGATTATCAGATCCGATGTAGGTCATATCAAACCTTTCCGGTAAATTATAATCTACCTGAATAGTTCCTAATTGCCATTTTCTCCCCAGCGCGTCTTTTACCATAAAATCGAGCTTAGGCCCATAGAAAGCAGCTTCACCATATTCGGTAACTGTATTTAAACCTTTTTCGTGAGTTGCTTCAATAATGGCCTGTTCTGCCAATTCCCAGTTATGGTCACTTCCAATATATTTACTTCTGTCTACTTTATCGCGCAGGGAAATCTGGGCAGTAAAATCACTGAAGCCTAAACTATTGAAAACATAAAAAACCAGATCGATCACTTTTTTGAATTCATCTTTCAACTGGTCGGGCCGGCAGAAAATATGGGCATCGTCCTGGGTAAATCCTCTTACCCTGGTTAGCCCGTGCAATTCTCCGCTTTGCTCGTATCGGTAAACCGTGCCAAATTCAGCATATCGGATAGGCAGTTCCTTATACGAATGTGGTTTCACATTATAAATTTCAATGTGGTGGGGACAGTTCATTGGTTTCAGCAAAAACTCTTCATTTTCATTCGGCGTATGAATGGGTTTAAAAGAATCTTTACCATACTTTTCGTAATGTCCTGATGTAATATACAGGTTTTTATTACCAATATGCGGCGTAATCACCATTTGGTATCCGGCTTTTTCCTGGGCTTTTTTCAGAAAACCCTCCAGCCGCTGCCGGATTAATACACCTTTGGGCAACCACAAAGGCAACCCTGCTCCTACTTTTTCTGAAAAAGAGAAAATTTCCAGTTCCTTTCCCAGTTTCCGATGGTCTCTTTTTTTAGCTTCCTCTACCAGTTCAAGGTATTCCTTTAGATCCTTTTGCTTCGGGAAAGTGATACCATAAATTCTGGTTAGCTGTTTGTTTTTTTCATTACCCCGCCAATAAGCACCCGCCACATTGGTTAGTTTTATAGCTTTGATAAAACCAGTTTGTGGAATATGCGGTCCCCGGCACAAATCGGTAAAATTACCCTGACGATAAAAGGTAATGGCGCCATCTTCCAAATCCTGGAGCAACTCAAGCTTGTACTCATCGCCTTTTTTAGAGAAATAATCGATGGCATCGGCCTTGGCAATTGCTTCCCGTTGATAAATATTTCCCTGTCTGGCAAGTTCCAGCATTTTCTGTTCGATGCGCTCCAGGTCTTCAGGCTTTAAAACATAATCGCCCAAATCCACATCATAATAAAATCCACCATCAATAGCTGGGCCTATACCAAATTTTACACCTGGAAATAAAGCTTCCAGGGCTTCCGCCATCAGGTGCGCTGACGAATGCCAGAAAGCAGCTTTTCCTTCATCGTCATTCCAGGTAAGCAATCTGATACTGGCATCAGCCTGAATGGGTCGGGTAGCATCCCAGATTTCATCATTCACTTTGACAGCCAGCACGTTTCTGGCCAATCCTTCACTAATTCCTTGTGCTATTTCTAATCCGGTAACTCCTTTTGGGTATTCTTTTACTGAGCCATCGGGTAATATTATGTGTAAAGGTTGTATTTCGCTCATGTTAATTATTTTGTTCCTTAGCAGGATTCAAAAAAGGCAACGGATCAATGGGCTGCATTTGCTTTTCCCGCTCTTCCTGTTTTCTTTTTTGCAAATATGCGACTTTTCTTTTGAGTTGGTCTAACTCCTGCCCAGCTAAATTATAAAGTTTAGGCTGCCGGGTTGAATCCTGCTCCAGTAATTCCTCATATTGGTTAATCGCTCTGCTGTAATCGCGCCGCTTGTCGTAAATGCGGGCCATGGTGAGCAGGGCATTCTGGTCGCCGGCTTTCGCGTCTAATATTTTTTGGGCATAGTGCAGAGATGAATCATAAACATTCGTGTTTTCAAAGTAATAATCTTTCAATTCATTGTATACTGAAACATTTCCAATTTCCTGCAATAGCTTCTGATCGGCCATAATGGTATACAATATATTTTTTGCGCTATCAGGTTTTCCAACCTGTCTTAATACCTGTGCCTTCTGCAATAACAGACTTTCATCATCAGGATTTTCCATACTGTCCAGATACGCATGCGCTTTTTCAAAATTATGACCGGCAATAAATAACCGCATCAGATTTTGATAAAAAACTTGCCGGTTGGCCCCATTTTCCAGTCCTGACAGATAGGTGGCTTCGGCGGCGGCAGTATCCTGTAAAACCGAAAGCGCATTTCCTTTTAACAGGTAATACTGATTGTTTTTCGGATTCAGCCTTAGGGCACTGTCGGCATACAAGGCAGCCTCTTTGTATTTTCCATTTTCAAGGCAACCATTGGCTACAATACCGTATAATTCCGCGGAACCGTTGCCCTGATTGAGCGCCCGCTGGGCATCCGCGAAAGCCGCATCGGTTTCTCCATGAGCCAGTTGTGCCCTGATTTTAGTATACAGATAATCGGCATTGCCACTGGATAAATCAATTGCCGCGTTAATACTTCGCAACGCTTCCGCAGGTTGCTGTAACGACAACAAAATCTTGGATTTCTTGTAATAGGCGTCCGGATTTTCCGGATTGCTCTCCAGAATCAGGTTCACCTCTTTAAGAGCCCTTTGGTAATACGCAGCATCCAAAGCCTGTGTTTCAGGAATTTTAAATTGATTCCGCTTTCCTTCGCAGGCGACCGTTAAGAATATAATAAAAAAAATTGTTATGTTTTTCAAGAATAACATATCAGCATTAATCAAAAAAATTTACAAAAATAAACCAGAATCCAGGGGGCTTGTCGGTTTAGTTAAAAAAGCTTTTTACTTCTATCATTTTGTTATCGGAGCCATCGTGAACGGCATAGTTAAAACCTTTTTGCAAACTATAGGCGCCCACATCTCCATTTTTTCCCAATGCTAAAAACCCTATTTGGAAATCCCTGGCATTTTTTTGTTTGGCAATCCGGCGAATGGCTTCTTCACAGGCTTCCTGGGGTGAACGTCCCTGTCGCATTAGTTCCACAATCAGGTGCGATCCTACTACTTTAATTACGGCCTCCCCCAGTCCGGTAGCCGTAGCAGCTCCTACTTCATTATCTACATACAACCCCGCTCCGATAATAGGTGAATCGCCTACCCTACCGCGCATTTTCCATGCCAACCCACTGGTAGTACAGGCTCCTGATAAATTTCCTGAATCATCCAGGGCCAGCAACCCGATGGTATCATGATTTTCAACGTTTATGATAGGTTTATATTCCGCGGTTTTCAGCCATTCTTTCCAGGCTTTTTCAGCTTCAGGCGTAAGTAAATTTTCTTTTTTAAACCCATTGGCCAAAGCAAACCGCAATGCGCCGTCTCCTACCAGCATCACATGAGGGGTTTTTTCCATAATCATTCGGGCAACTGATACCGGATGTTTGATATGTTCCAGAAAAGCTACGGAACCGCATTCGCCGTTTTCGTCCATAATGCAGGCATCCAGGGTTACTTTGCCGTCGCGGTCAGGGAATCCGCCAATGCCTACCGAACTACCTGAGGCATCAGCTTCTGTAATCCGTACCCCTGCCTCGGCGGCGTCCAGAGAGCGACCACCCGCTGATAAAGTTTTCCAGGCTTCTTCGTTTGCTGCTAAACCATGATTCCAGGTAGAAATAACAATCGGCTTTTGAGCAGTAATCTTGTTTTTTGCTTTTCCAAATGTTTTGTTAATAAAAGGGGTACTGCTCAGCATGGCGGCTCCAAGTGATATTTTTCGTAAAAATGTTCTTCTTTTTGTCATGGTATAATGCGTAATTGAAGCCTCCTAATAAAACTTCTGAATAATCGTTACTTTAAAGATTAATTATAGCAAAGATATTAAAGAGTTCCCATTTTTAATTAAATTAATTCGTACACCAGTTTTGCCACGTTCAGGATGTTCCGGAAAAACGGGCATCATCCAAATTTTTTCCCTTCTTATGAAGATCATATTTTTAGTTTTATTAACGTTTACCCTTTCCTTGCCCCTTACCGCTCAGGACAAGTCCTACACTACCAAATCAAAAAAAGCCATAGGATTTTATGAGCAATCGGAAGATTATTATATCAGAAGGCAGTATGGACAGGCAGTGGCTTTACTGGAAAAAGCTTTGGAAAAAGATGAAGATTTCGCGGAAGCTTATCTGCGACTGATGCGCATTTACCAAACTATCGACGATCGGCAAAAAATTTCATTGTATGCGAACAAAATTGTGAGTCTGCAACCTGATAATCCCAGGTTTGCCGAAGCGCCCTTGCAACTGGCCATTCTTGCGTTTCAAACGGGTAAATATGCCTATAGCAGAGAATATCTTGATAAAATATTATCATTGAATCCTCTTCCTAAAAGAATCGGAGAGGAAGCTGAGCGACTTAAAGTTAATGTTGATTTTGCTGAAGAGGCTATTAAAAATCCTCTTCCATTTAATCCTCAACCTTTGCCGGCGACAGTCAACAAACTCCCGCTTCAGTATTTTCCTGTGCTTACTGCCGACCAGCAATCTATAATTTTTACGGGTCGGAAGGGTACAACGCCCCAGTACGACGAAGATATTTACATTTGCACGAAATCTCCAACGGGCGAATGGCAGGCTCCTAAACAAATTTCCACCAACATTAACAGCGAGTTTAATGAAGGCACCTGCACCATTTCCGCAGATGGCAGAACCTTGATTTTTACTTCCTGCCTGGGGCGAAGAGGGTTTGGTAGTTGTGACCTGTATATTTCTTATAAGCAAGGAGACGAATGGAGTGTGCCTGAAAACCTGGGCAATACCGTAAATTCCAGTTCATGGGAATCGCAACCTTCTCTTTCAGCGGATGGAAAGGCCTTGTATTTTGTGTCGGATCGGCCTGGTGGATTTGGTCAGCGCGATATTTACGTAACCCACCTTTCTGCTGATAACCAATGGGAAAGACCACTGAACCTGGGCAGGGAGGTAAATACCCGATACGATGAGGTTTCGCCTTTCATTCATGTGAACGGACAAACGTTGTATTTTGCCTCTACCGGCTACCCGGGGTTTGGTGGATTTGATCTGTTCTTTACTGAAAAAGAAAATAATAGCTGGAAGAAACCAAAAAATCTGGGTTACCCGTTAAACACCTTTGAAGATCAGGTTTCCTTATATATGACGGCCGACGGTGAAAAAGGTTACTACTCGTACGAACGGGGAAGGGAAGGGCAAAATTATACCAGCACCCTATCAGAATTTGATGTGCCAGAAGAAATCAGGGTTACCAACCGCAGTAATTTTGTAAAAGGAGTTGTGAGGGACGCGGAAACGAGAAAAGAGCTGAGCGCTCAGGTAGAACTGTATGACCTCCGTGAGCAAAAGCGTGAATATGCGGTGCAGTCAGACCCAGCCACCGGAGAATATATGATGGTGCTTACTGAAGGGTCGGAATATGCCCTGTATGTGGAAAAGCAGGGATACTTATTTGAAAGCCTGGCCTTTAATTATTCTGACACAATACAAAAAAACAAACAATTGGACCCGGTGTACATAGACGTGGATTTACAACCCATTAAAGCAGGAAAAGAAACTGTTTTAAATAATATTTTCTTCGATACCGACCAGTACGAAACTAAAAAAAAATCAAAAACAGAACTGGCTAAAATAGTGATGTTTTTACAGAGTAACCAGCAAATCAACATTAATATCGCAGGCCATACCGATAATGTTGGCAATAAAACTTATAACAAAGAATTGTCTTTGAAACGAGCAAAAGCAGTACGTGACTATTTAATTCAGGCGGGCATTGCTGAAGAAAGAGTAGGGTATCAGGGGTATGGGCAGGACAAACCCATCGCACTGAACGATACAGAAGATAACCGCCAGAAAAACAGAAGAATAACTTTTGAAATTGTTGAGTAACACATTACTTTAAATAAGGTTACTTTGAATACAATAATTTTGAACCACCAATTATGAACGAGAGCAATAAGTTGGATGGCGAACTAAGAAGACTAACCGACCTTCACGAATACCAGATTTTAGATTCATCTCCCGAGAAAGAATTTGATGATATTGTAAACCTCGCTTCTCAAATTTGCGATACCTCTATTTCATTAATCACCTTATTAGATTTCGACAGGCAATGGTTTAAGGCAAAAGTTGGGCTCGAAATTGAAGAAACAAAAAGAAATATAGCCTTTTGCTCCCATGCGATACAGCAGCCTGAAATTATGATTGTTCCGGATGCCACCCAGGATGAACGATTTGTCAGCAATCCGCTGGTTACCGAGAATCCAAATATTCGCTTCTATGCCGGTGTACCCCTTACTACGCCACAAGGCAATATCCTCGGCACTTTATGTGTGATTGATTCTGAACCTAAACAACTTACCGAGCAACAAAAATTTGCTTTGGAAACCCTGGCTAAACAGGTGGTGAATCAGTTGGAACTTAGGAAGAACGCAAAAAAAATGGAGAGGATCATGGCTGATTTGAATGATAAAAACGGAAAACTGGAACAGCTTAATCAGGCAAATAATAAACTGCTCTCTATTATCGCTCACGATTTAAGAACTCCGTTTTCAAATTTAAGCCATTTGATAGAAATACTGGAAACCGGAAGTTTATCAATGGATGAAATCAAATATTTTTCAGGTAAAATAAAGACCTCTTTAAATACATCACAAAACCTGCTTGACAACTTATTACAATGGGCCTTTACCCAGTTTGAAGGGGAGAAAATATCTTTTACAAATTTTTCCATCATCGAAGCAATAGAGCTTGTACTAAAGCAAAATCTGGAGTTTGCCCTGTCAAAAAATAATCAGATGGTATCCAAGGTAAAACAACCTGTATTTATTGATGCGGATTTAAATATGGTTAAATTTATAATCAGAAATCTGGTAGTTAATGCCAATAAATTTACCCAATCGGGTACGATCACCATTCAGGCAAACGAAACTGTTGATTCTGTCGAAATCTGTGTTACAGATACCGGAATAGGCATCCCTAAACAGCGCCTACCGCATCTTTTCGACTGGAACAAGCGCAGGTCCACACCTGGCACTTCTAATGAAGCAGGAACAGGCCTTGGGCTTCAGGTTTGTAAAGAACTGGTAGAATTACATCACGGAAAAATACGGGTTGAAAGTGAAATAAATAAAGGAAGTGCTTTTTATTTCACCTTGCCGAAAAAACAGCCGAAATAAAAAGCGCACAAATTTAATGATGGCTTCTCCTTATACCACCTTTTCGATAATCAGATTATGATTGGTATAGATGCAAATATCCGCCGCAATGTTTAAACTTTCTCTTACTATTTCTTCGGCAGATAAATGAGAAGAATGTTTTTTAAGCGCCAATGCCGCCGCCTGCGCGAACATCCCACCAGAACCAATGGCCGCGATTTTATTGTCAGGTTCTATCACATCGCCAGTACCTGAAATCACCAGTATTTCATCTTTATCAGCCACAATCATCATGGCTTCCAAACGACGCAGGAAGCGGTCGGTTCGCCAGTCTTTGGCTAGTTCTATGGCGGCACGTTTCATATTACTGCCATAGGCACCCAGTTTTTCATCAAATTTTTCCAACAGGGTAAATGCATCGGCTGTAGAACCGGCAAAGCCCGTAACGATTTTCCCATCCTGTAGCTTCCTTAATTTCTTCACATTGCTTTTTGCCACTGTATTGCCCATAGTAGCCTGGCCATCAGCACCGATAGCTACTTCACCGTTATGAATGATGGCTAGAACGGTGGTTGATCTCATTTTTGTCATGAAATATATTTTTATAAAAAATCCGTCTACTTACTATTTATCTAGTAATCAGACGGATAAATTTTAAGTAGGTTGGATTTTTGTAAAAAAAGTCAGGCTTAAATCAATATCCTGATCGGATCTTCAAGCAACATTTTCAACGTTTTCAGGAACGCGGCCCCCATGGCGCCATCCACTACCCGGTGGTCACAGGAAAGTGTTACTTTCATTATATTACCGGGTACGATCTGACCATTTTTTACAATAGGTGTTTCTTTGATACCACCAACAGCCAGAATACAGGCGTCGGGTGGATTGATAATCGCGGTAAACTCTTCAATGCCAAACATACCCAGATTAGAAATAGTAAAAGTACTACCCTCCCAATCTTTGGGTTGCAATTGTTTATTTTTAGCTTTTCCGGCTAGTTCTTTTACTTCAGCGGCGATATGAGAAAGCGATTTGTTATCCGCAAACCGGATTACAGGCACCAACAGGCCTTCATCAACCGCTACCGCAACCCCAATATGCACATGCTTATTTTTACGGATAACATCGCCCTGCCACGACACATTAACCTCCTGGTGCTGGCGCAAAGCAGCCGCCGCGGCTTTAATCACTAAATCGTTGAAAGAAATTTTTATAGGAGAAAGCTCATTCAATCCTTGTCGCGCCGCTACCGCTTTGTCCATGTTAATTTCCATGGTGAGATAAAAATGCGGAGAAGTGAATTTACTTTCAGCCAAACGCCGCGCAATAGTTTTGCGCATTTGCGAAACTTTTACTTCTTCATAACTTTCTTCGCCTACCACAGCAGGTAAGGTAAAGGAAGGCGCCTGTTGCTTTTCGGCTTTGGCTGGTGCCGCTTCTTTAGCGGGTTCAGCGGAAGGTTTGTAGTTTTCCACATCCCGTTTTACAATGCGGCCACCATCGCCCGAACCTTTAATTTTCCCAATGTCATATCCTTTGTCTTCAGCCAGTTTTTTCGCTAAAGGAGAGGCCAGTAGCCTACCATTAGAGCTACCATGATCGGAAGCCGGACTATGGGTTGGTGCGGGATCGGGCGCTGCTTCCACTTCCGCTTTTCCTGATTTTTCTTCAGTTGATGATTTTTCTGTTTTACTGCTATCTTTTTTCTGAGGTTTTGCTTCCTGTGCTTTCAGCAATTTTTTGTAGTCAGCACCTTTCTCTCCAATAATAGCGATTACAGCATCAACGGGCACCGAATCTCCTTCTTTTGGCCCGATATAGAGCAACGTTCCGTCTTCATACGATTCCAGTTCCATGGTAGCCTTGTCAGTCTCCACTTCCGCCAGAATATCTCCTGAAGATACTTCATCGCCTTCTTTCTTCAGCCAGCCAGCGATAACGCCTTCCTGCATGGTATCGCTCATTTTAGGCATGGTAACTACGGTAGCTTTGATATCAGAGGTGTCAATATCAGCATCTTCCTGTTCTTTTTCATTATCATCCTTATCGCTCTCAGCCTTGTCTTCAACTTTTTCTTTTTTATTTTCAGACTTTTCTTTACCATTATTTTCAGACTGTTTATTACTATTATCACCTCCGCCTTTTTCTACATCAGCTAATAAGTCATCAATGTTTTCTCCTTCTTCACCAATAATAGCAATCACGCTGTCTACTTTCGCGGCCTCACTTTCTTTGACGCCAATATGCAAAAGTACGCCTTCATCGTACGATTCCAGTTCCATAGTTGCCTTATCGGTTTCCACCTCTGCCAGAATATCGCCGGAGGCTACTTTGTCTCCTACCTTTTTTAACCAGGAAGCGATTACCCCTTCTTCCATAGTATCGCTCATTTTGGGCATTCTTATTACTTCAGCCATAGTTGTTCTTCAAATAATTTATAGATGGTCAAAAATAGTTTTAATTCGCGCTTATTTCAAATCTCGAAAAAATATTTTTCCGAATTTGATTTTATTTAAATGTTTGAACTTTTTGTAAATATGCCTTAAAACCACAAACTTTGAAAGCGAATTTACAATATTCCCATCATTACTGTACCACGATCTGTTCATGCGAATTGCTGAAAAAGTTTTCTGGATTACGGGCGCTTCTTCCGGAATTGGAGAAGCCCTGGCTTACGAACTTTCCCTCTCGGGGGCAAAGTTAATTCTTTCAGCCCGAAACGCCGAGTCTTTAGCCCGGGTACAGCAAAATTGTTTAAAAAACACCTCATTCTGCGAAATACTTCCGCTTGATCTGGCTAATTCTTCTCATTTTATTGAATTAGCGGAAAAAGCGATCACCTTTTTTGGAAGCATTGATATTTTAATCAATAATGGTGGGATCAGCCAGCGTTCACTTGCTGCGGAAACTCCTATGGATGTGGATCGAAAAATTATGGAAGTAGATTATTTTGGTACCATTGCCCTTACCAAAGCCGTTATTCCACATATGGTTCGCCAGCAAGGCGGACACATTGTGGTGGTCAGCAGTGTGGTAGGAAAGTTTGGTTTTCCGCTGCGCAGTGCCTATGCAGCCGCGAAACATGCGCTTCATGGTTTTTTCGAATCGTTACGGTCTGAAATCGCACCGCGAAATATCAATATTACTTTGGTATGTCCGGGTCGGATTAAAACCAATATTTCGTATCATGCTATTACCAAAGATGGGCGTGAACATGGGCAAATGGACCCGGGGCAGGCCAAAGGAATTCCGGCTGACGTTTGCGCAAAAAAAATTATTGCGGCAGTTAAAAGTAATAAAAAGGAAATTTACATTGCCCGTGGCGAAAAAGTATTGATCTATCTGAAGCGATATGCCCCCGCTCTGTTTTATGTATTGGTTAAAAAAATCGCTCCGAAATAAATGAACCTCTCCAGTAAGAAGGAAAAGTAATATTCATAAAACTTACAATATGTCACAAAAAATTATCAGCGGAATTCAACAGATCGGTATTGGGGTTCGGGATGTCCATCAGGCCTGGAAAGGCTACCGAAAAGCCTTCGACATGAATATTCCTATTTTTGAAGAGGAAGCCGAAGCCAACCTGATGCTGCCTTATACGGGAGGCAAAGGCTGGAAACGCCATGCCATACTGGCCATTAATTTACGGGGTGGCGGGGGTTTTGAAATTTGGCAATATACCGGCAGAACACCCGAACCACCCAAATTTGAAATTCAACTGGGAGATTATGGTATTTTTGCCGCAAAAATTAAATGTAAAGATGTTACCCAAGCCTATCAGCATATACAGAAAACAGATTTTCAGCTCATTAGCGAGATCGTAAAAGATCCTGTGCACAATCCTCATTTTTTCTGTAAAGACCCTGGAGGCAATATTTTTCAGGTAGTTTCATCCGATACCTGGTTCACTGAAAATAATTCACTAACAGGAGGCCCCTGCGGTTGTATCATTGGGGTATCCGACCCTGACCGATCCAGAAAACTATACTCCGATATTTTAGGGTACGATCAGGTTATTTATGACAAATCGGGTGAATTTGCTGACCTGACAGGTTTACCCGGTGGCAAAGTTACATACCGCAGGGTATTGCTTACGCATAGCGAACCACGACAGGGCAGCTTTAGTAAGCTACTGGGTCCCAGCGAAATAGAACTGATAACTATTGAAGGAAGAAAACCTCAAAAGATATATAAAGACAGGATGTGGGGTGACTTAGGTTTTATTCACCTGTGCTTCGATATTCAGGGAATGAAAAAGATGGAAGAAGAATGCGGTTCCAAAGGATTCCCTTTCACTATCGACAGTAGCAACAGTTTTGATATGGGAGAAGCCGCCGGCCATTTTGCCTATATTGAAGATCCGGATGGTACTTTAATTGAATTTGTGGAAACGCATAAAATTCCGATTCTGAAAAAATTTGGCTGGTATCTGGATCTGACAAAAAGAAACCCGACCAAAGCACTTCCAAACTGGATGCTGAAAGCGCTGTCATTGAACCGGGTGAAAAACTAATCACCCGGCTCAATAATTTTATATGTGAATATTGCCGGTTACTTTTTCTTCAACCTTCAAACTTTCTTTCACTGGGTTAATCATCATCTCAATAATCTCTTTTCTTTGATTTTTTAGCAGTTCAATTGTTTCTGACTTCGCCATCCAATATTTCATAGTTTCCAAACTACCTTTTCCCCATTCCTGGTAATACAAAGCGAAACATCCGGTAATAATGGTCACAAAAAACACAATAGCCGCTTCCATCGCACCGCTAATCAGCAAAGGGATACTGATTAATGTAAGAATATACAAAAAATAAAATCCGATACCTGAAAGTACGCTCACTGTGCTGTAATACTGCATTTGATTTACTTTTGCCTTGGTATAAAAGTGTGAGATCCAGAGTGGCATGCTATTCAGAAGCCAACCCATAAGAAAAACAGGGGCCGTTAAAACAACCAGCAAAATACTAAAGAAACTATAGTGCGGAATATCTGATAAATCTTTATCATTCAAGCCGGTTGCAGTTAATTTTTCAAAGTAATTGTTTGTTTTCTCAGTCAATACCTCGAACCTGCTTTTAGACGTTGCACCAATATTTTTAGCAAGACCCGCGATAATTTGTTCAAACCGCAGTGCGTCCTGCTCATTTGATTTCCACGGAAATACAGGAATTTCACAGTCGTTGCGATTGATGGTCAGCAGCCTCTCGGTAACTATTTCATGGCTTTCATCTTCAATAATCACCATTTCCGCTTTTATTCTTCTTTCAATATTAGCACTGAAGGTTTCTAAAGCCTCTGCTTTGTTGCTGCTATACAATTCTTTAAAATCCGCTACTTTAAAGTTTGAACCATGAGCAATGGTTAAATCGGAACGAAACATATTAAAGTAAGCGTAATTAAGGGCAACCGGAAATACCTCAATACCCAAATTAAAGCCAAATGATGCTTCTGAATCAAATGCGACTTCAGCAATATGGTTGTCTATTTTAGCTAATCGTTTCACAGGAACTTCCTGCTGCTCTATAAACAACACTAGTTTGCCATTATTTTTCAGAAACTCTCTGCATGTTATTAAATTTCCTTCACTAAGTTCATTACCCACCTCCTGTTTGCTGATTGGTATACATTTTAAACAGCCCAGAAACCACTTTTTTAAGGGAGTGTCCATGTATTCAGCCGGTACCAGAAAATGGTAAGCCTTTTTGCTCTTTTGGAAAACGGTTAAAATAATAATATCCAGGATAGAACCAGGATGATTGCTGATGATGAGGGCAGGTTTATCGTCAGATACCAGTTCCTGATTCAACACATGAACTTTCCTGAAATATACCCGCAATGCAAGGCTTATTATCGACTTAATTAATGTATACAACATAGGTTTTAATTTTTTATTCTTTTACTAATTTTGGAACATTAACTAAAAAAGTACGTGAAGATTTGGTCTTCTTCTTGGCATAAATGCTACTGTTTCAGAACTTACACCTACTTGTTCTAAAAATTGATCTTTATAATTGGGTTCAAATCATAGAATAAAAGCGAACATTATCATAATTCACAATTTTTCTTTATTATTTAATATTAGTTATAAATAATTTACTATTATTCACAAAAAAAAGTAAAAGTTACATTAGTAATAACCATATTGAATTACTGTAAAGCTTCTCTGCGGTTAAAATTAATGTGCCATCATAATTATTTAATTCTGTAAAAATGACAAAACCAGTTTGGGGTATAGATTTGGGCGGAACCAAAATTGAAGGAATTGTGCTGGCATCGCCACACAGTACGGAATCTTTATGTCGGCTTCGCATCCCTACAGAAGCCGAAAAAGGTTATCATCATATTATTCAGCAGATAAAAAAACTGGTTGGAATGATGTCGGATGAAATCAGTTTGTTACCGGAAAAAATTGGAATAGGTACACCGGGTGCGCTCGACCCGCAACTGAATGCCATGAAAAACAGCAATACTACCAGCTTGAATGGAAAACCTTTTAAAGATGATTTGATTGCCACCCTTGGATTTCCGGTGGTGCTGGCCAACGATGCCAATTGCTTTGCCCTGGCAGAAGCGAAACTAGGCGCCGCAGCCGAAATAGTGCCCCGGGCGGAAAGCGTTTTTGGTGTGATTATGGGCACTGGAGTTGGAGGGGGTGTAGTAGTGAATGGAAAATTATTAACCGGGCGGCATGCCATTTCCGGCGAATGGGGACATAATTTCCTTCACGAATCGGGCGGCGACTGTTACTGTGGGTTAAAAGGTTGTGTGGAAACAGTGATTTCCGGTACCGGATTACAAAATTTCTACTTACAGCAATCGGGTAATTCAAAATCGTTAAAGGAAATATATGCGCTTTATCGGCTAGGGGCTGACCCCATGGCCATCGCCACTATAGAACGTTTGCTATCTTACTTTGGAAAAGCACTGGCATACATCATCAATATCTTAGATCCAGATGCCATTATACTGGGTGGTGGTGTAGGTAATATCGACGAACTCTACTCCGAAGGTGTACGGGAAGTGGAAAAATATATTTTTAACCGCAAGTTGGAGACACTTATTTTAAAACCAAAATTAGGAGACAGTGCCGGCGTGTTTGGGGCTGCTATGCTCGTAGCGTAATTATGTATCAGAAAGAAGTTCTCCAAAATGTATTACTGCGTGAAAAAGACAACTTTTATCCGGTAATTGAATCGCTTGCTTCGTCTGATCATCTTTTTGTATTGGATTTCAGTACCGGCAATACCACGCTTAACAATATTGACCTCAAAAATACAGTTGCTTTTAATCAGTATGTTTTTCATGAGGTATTAAAAGGTAAAATTGGGGTTGGCGGATATCTTGAAAACAGAATCATTTACAAGCGAAGCCAACATTATCAGGATTTGGAACCCAGGAGCGTCCACCTGGGAATTGATATCTGGGCAGCCGCGGGTACTACTCTTTTCGCACCGTTAGCTGGTAAAATTCACAGTTTTGCCGATAATAATGGATTTGGCAATTATGGCCCTACCATTATTCTGGAACATAGCCTCGATAACATAACTTTTTACACCCTATACGGGCACCTTACCGCCCAAAGTCTGTTACATATTTATCCAGGAAAGCCTGTTACCGGAGGAGAACCTTTTGCCGCGATTGGCAATTTTCCTGAAAATGGCGACTGGCCTCCACACCTGCATTTTCAGGTCATCACCGATCTTTTGGGCACAACCGGCGATTTTCCCGGAGTTGCCGCACCTTCGCAATTGGGCCATTTCAAGGAAATATGCATTGATCCGAACCTAATTTTAAGAATTGAAGTCCTTTTCTAGCTGATTAAAAGCTCATTTATTAATAAAAATCCAACTTTATTTTTAAATTTAACTACAAAATAAAGTTTTTTGTCTGCAAACGGAATGACTAGACAAATGAATTCTTTCAAACAGAGATACTCGCTGTATTTTTTAACATTCATCTTGTTGGTAGTTCCTGCGTATTCATCTTCAGGAATGGGTACAGTAGTGATTGACTCGATGGTAAATGAAATTGCCGGTCTTGAAAATTATCTTCAAATCCTGGAAGATTCTACCCATAAACTCACTATCAACCAGGTAATTCATTCTGATTATCAGTCAAAATTTAAACCGGCTGTAATTTTTTCTGAAGAACTATCGCCAAAAAACACCTATTGGGGAAAAATTGTACTGAAGAGCGAACTGGATCGTGATTCTGATTGGGTTTTAGTGCTGGAAGATTATTGGCCGATCAGTTATGTAGAAGCCTATATTACCTATGACAACCAAACCTTTGAAGTAAAAAAAGCTGGCAAACTCACTCCCACCCCAGAACTTGATATCAAAGAAGGCCGGTTTAATAAACTGCACGTTTTTCTCCCTAAAAACAGGGAAGAAGCTGCCATTTTTCTGAAAATAAGGAATGTAGACCACCGCCCCATTGGGTTTACCCTAAAACTTGAAAACAATATTTCATGGTTTAAAAAGCAGGAAATCAACAATATTCTACAGGCAATTTTCCATGGGATTTTATGGGTTATGATTATCTATAATTTTTCCATGTACATTTCTGTGGGTGACAAAGCCTACCTGTATTATGTATTGTATATGGTACTTTTGTCTATGTATGCTTTGTATTATATGGGGTATCTGAAAACATATTTCATAGGCAACCACACCAGGGTGAATGATTACGTTTGGGTAATATCAGCCTACGCGCCCAGTGTGTTCTACTTTTTGTTCGCACGATATTATTTCAGAATTAAAGGAAGACTTCCACTTACTGACTGGCTTATCAAAACCTGGGTAGCCATTAAAAGCACCATATTGGTAGTTTTCTTACTGATACTATTCATTTTTTATAATACAAAGTTGGTAGGTACCATGGGGTCATACCTCATGTTATTTGAAATTGGTCTTTATGTGGTTTCTTTAATATATGTAATCCATGCCACTACCAAAGCAAAAACTAAAAACGCGATTTACTTCATTTTTGGCACCAGCATATTGCTTACCTCTACGGTTGTTTTTATTTTAAATATCCTGATAAAAGGACAAGGCAATTATTTGATTTTACAGGCAGGTATTATCATAGAGCTGATATTTTTCTCATTTGGATTGGCCGATCGCATGAAACTGCGTGAAATAAAAGTGCAGAAGTCGCGCGAACGCCTGATAGAGCAATTACAGGAAAATGAACGGTTACAAACTGAGGTGAATCGCCAACTTGAAGAAAAAGTTAAAGAAAGAACTCAGAAAATATCCCGGCAAAAAGAAGAAATCAGCCAGAAAAATGAAGAACTGGTAGCCCTCAATGAAGAAAAAAACTACCTGATTGGGATTGTTGCCCACGATCTGGGTAATCCGTTAGCTAATATTAAATTGTATGCCCAGCTTATTAAGCGGACCGCGGAAAAGCTCTCTGAAAAGCATATTAATCAATTGAATATTATTGAGGATAGTACTGAGAATATGATGGATATGATCAGTAAGATTCTGGATGTAAATGCTATTGAAGCCCATAAAATTAAAATGAATATGGAAGAAGTGAACCTTTCTTCTATTTTAAATGCGACCATAGATGAACTCAGAGAGAAAGCTGAAAACAAAAATCTGAGCATTTATTTAGATACGAGCAGTGAGGAAGCAAAAGTCGATAAGTTTTACGCAAAGCAAACTTTTGATAATTTGATTTCCAATGCGATTAAATTTTCAGAACCCGGAAAACGTATTCATATTGTCGTAAAAAAGAAGTCTGATAAGGTAAGAGTAGAAATTAAAGACGAAGGACCGGGCATTTGTGCTGATGACATGAAGAAAATTTTCAGGAAATACCAAAAACTCAGTGCAAAACCCACAGGTGGCGAACGATCTACAGGTTTAGGGCTATCTATTGTAAAAAAATATGTCGAGCTTATGCAGGGCAAAGTATGGTGCGAAAGCGAACCTGGAAGCGGATCGACTTTTTTTATTGAATTTGATAAAGCAGAAAAGCCAGTCGTCAACAAGGTCTGATCTTATTCCATCAAACAAGTACCTATCCTCTCACATCTTTATAGCATTACAAATACGCTATTTACGATAAAACATGAGAAGTTATCGAAGATTTTCTCGCATCAGTTTTAGCGATAATGCGACAGAAATTTTTCAGCTCTTCTACCAATTCCGATTGAATATTTACAGACAAATATTCTGAATGTAATCTGGCTAATTCCTTTTTACTAATTCCTCCCATGGCAACTATAATTTTGCTTAATTCCTGATCCATACTTTCTGTTAACGTGAACTTAAAAGATCATTTACTTTTATGTTATCAAAAATACGAATAGCGGTTTTTCGATAAAATAGGGGCAAACCTTCATTTTTATAGGGGTTACCCCCTATATTTAAAATTTAAATTGTATTTTAGTTTCCTGATGCTACTCTCAAACAATGATAAACACTATCTGATGTTTTTTCATTACCATGAGCCCACTAAGCTATGACGAAAAATATTCGTATTGTACTAGCCGACGACCATCCTATTTTCAGGAAAGGGCTGGTAGAAGTTATTAATACTACTCCTGGCATGGAAGTCTTGGCAGAAGCCAGCAATGGTGAAGAACTTATCCGTATAGTTGATGAAACACAGCCGGATATTGCTGTTCTGGACGTGAATATGCCAGGCACAGACGGATTGCAGGCTGCTACCCGCATTCTGGCTCGAAATGGCACCATCAAACTTCTGATGCTAACCATGCGCACGGATGAAGATGTGTTTATGGAAGCGATGGATATTGGGGTAAATGGCTACATTCTGAAAGAAAATGCCGTTTCTGATGTAATTAATGGGATCAATGCCATTATGAATGGACAAACTTATCTGAGCCCCAGCATTTCAGGTTTGCTGGTAAAGAAAAACCACAAGCCTTTGGAGAAAAAGAACGATTTTCTACAACATTTAACCAGTACAGAGCTTCGAATTTTTAAGTTAATCGCGGAGAGTAAGACCAGCAAAGAAATTTCTAAAGAGTTGTTTGTAAGCGAAAAAACTATTGAAAACCACCGCACTAATATATGTAAAAAATTAAAGCTGAAGGGAAAAAACAGTCTGTTAAAATTTGCACTGGAACATCGAGGATGGTAATTGGTATAATAAACTTCTATATCCGATCAGAAAGTTTTACAGATAATGAACCAATGAAAAAAGCCAAATAGCCACTGTGCCCATCATCAAAAGCCCGGCTCGCTAGCAGCAGTATTTTGTATTGCGATTTCGAAGCCCAGTGCTGATTTATGAATAAGGCACATGCCTGATTTCATACCATGCCCAATGGCGTTTTATTAGAAAAGTACAATTTTTTCTATACTATAGCCACCTTAGGGGAACCTTGGAACCAGCCACAAGCAGATTTATTAAAAAAATACAAAAACCATAAATATTACAGATAAAAATAAATAGAAACTTGTGGGGCACTACTATGCTTAATTTTCAAAACGAAAATTGCACCTTAAACTTCAAAACTGATTAACTCTGTTCGGCATACTTTTCTACAAAAGTAAGCATATCATTTGCCAGTTGGTGTGGTTTGGAAATAGACTGCATGGGCATGCTGTCGTAATCGGCATCCAAAGGATACTGAACCATCACAATACCTCCGGCTTCATAAATAGCCCGTACGCCTTTAGTCCCATCAGCCCCGGTTCCTGAAAAAATTATACCGATAGCCTGTTCTTTTTTAACAGCCGCCAAAGAAGTAAAGAAAATATCGATACAGCAATAGATTTTAATCCACCAACGGATCAACCCAGAGCTACTATTGGTAAATTCGCATTCATAACAGCTATTTGTTGTAAAAAAATAAAAGTAAAGCACAAAACTAATAATGCCCTACTGTCTTTCACATTAGTAAAGCTACTATATTGGTTATTTTTCCACCCAAACAAAGCCATTACCTTTATTATACCAATGCCTAACCCTTATTTTAAACTGTTTATCTATGAATGTGTTTGCCAAAATATGCCATCAGAAATATGGCATCGGCCGTGCCATCCATGGTAGGCTCATTGGTTGAATAGTCTCCTATATCATCATGATACACTACATAGTTGTTCTGAAACTGCGCGAATTCATCCAGATTATTAAGCTGTAATCCTTTCAGATTATTATAAATAGTGGTGTATACCGGCCCATCTACCAGGCCACCCGGCACCTCTTGCCTGGTCAGGTACCAAATGCTGGTGTGTACATCGGTGGGGTATTCACCTGACCGGGGAATGCGGGTAAACATGGAAGTTCCCCAGGGATTACGGCCCAACAACCAGTCGCGCTGAGCCAGCATAAAATCATGATATTGCTCATCGCCCGTCACGCGTTCGTACAACAAAATCTGGGTAATTAAGGCAGCAGTCAAATTATTGGAACACCAGATAAAAGGAACGCCAATCTGATAAGGATTTTTATTGCCTCGTGCCAGGGTTTTTTCAATGCCAGATTTGTAATATCCTGCCAGTTTGGCTTTAAATGCCTCGTCTGTATGTTGGTACAAGGTAAAATGCCCCACATTTACAAATGGATAATACCGGTAATGTGCGGCCGAATCCAATGGCATCCACGAAGTAGTAGCTGCCTTTTCCGCATAAGCTTTTGCATCGAGCAGATACTGAGGTTGTTTGGTGGTCGCAAACAATTCGGCTGCGCCCCATTCCATATCATCTGCCCAGGTATCTTCGGTGTAGCGATAAGGCGCGCCATAGGAATTTCCCTGCTGGAATCCTTCCTGTGCTTTGCCCATCGCGTATAAATCTTTGGCAGCCTCCAGGCACTGAGCAGCATAAGCCGTATCGTGCAGCACATTTTGCCAGATGCGATACCCAATCGCCATGGCTGCGGCACTTCGTCCTGCCAGGTTGGCAATGCCCGTAGCCTCACTTTTATATTGATTCAAGCCTTGTGGTTGCCCATTGGCAAAATAAGCCACACGATAGCTATTTGGCCCCCAACCATAATCTGAAGGATCCTGGTCGGGCCACTTCCATCCTTTATGGTCCCGGTCGTCAGCCACCTGATGAAATAACTCACCAGCCTGAGGGTGCATTTTATGTATCCAGTCTAACCCCCATTTGGCTTCATCCAGCACATCTGGAAGGCCATTAGGTTCCGGTTGGCCCAACGCATTTACCCGGTCGTCAAATTTATCGGGTTCCAGTTCATAAGCCAGTAGCATCCGTGCGGTGGCATTGCTAGAGGTAATAAGGTATTTGAGCTGATCGCCGGCATCGTGCCAGCCCCCGCTTACATCCACATAGGTAGAATCAGGCATGGGACCGTACATAGCACGTCCGTCGTGCTGGTGGCAAACCCTGTCGAGATAAGGATTGTAACCGCAACGCTGCTGCCGCATAAACCCCAGCAAATCTTCCTGGTAATCGCCATAAGCATCGGCACCAATCCTGAAAGTTACCGACCGGCTATTGGTTTCTTTAAGCTTCAGATAGTAGTAACCTGGCTTTTGCAATTCTGAAAAATCCAGTTGCGCATAGTTTGAAAAGGTGCCCCATCCAGCTGCTTTTGATGGCACCGCTTTCCCCTGAAATACTGACTTCTGAGTAAGAGAATCAATCACATCAAATTCGCCTTTAACAGGAGCATTGGTAAAGGCAATGGCTACTTTAGCCTCTGTGGGCAGGTAACCCACAATATTTACTCTGATGTGTACAGGTTCCTTCATCAATGGATCTGACCAGACAGCGGAAAAAAAGGAAAGCCAAATGAGAGAAAAAGAAGAAAGAATTACTGAAACTGAATTTGAAAATGGCATTTGAGGAACTATAACTAGGTTTTCAGATTAATGTACCAAAATAGTTTTTATCTATTTAGCTTTCAATCTTTTCAAATAATTCTTTCAATCTAAAAAGATCGTATTTGCTTATCGGAGAGAAAAATATCAGCCCTCAGAAAAACCAAGGGCTGTTCATGCTTTATTTTTCTGCCAGCAAATTACAGGATTCCACCATTCGGATTAACTCCAGGCGATAGCCATTTACATCCTTCCCTCTGGCAGCTTTTGCCAGTTGTATGACGTCCGCGTAAGTAAAGTCATTTTTAAATTCAGAGTCGCGAAGCATCATACCAAAACCAGCAACCGCAGCAGAGAATCGGAAATTATCAGAAGTTTTATCCATTGGAGTATAGGCATCGATCACCGCCTGTTCCAACAGCCTGCTTTGGTCGCCTTCAGGGGTTTTGTAGCGGATTTTCAGCGTAAACAATTCTTTAGATTTAGCAGCAGATGCATTCACCTTTTGCTGCTGATATTTAAGGTCGTCTATCGGATTAATAGCGTCTGTACTGTTATTTCCTCCTGCGGGAATAATTTCATACAGGGCGGTTACAGTATGGCCCGAGCCAATTTCTCCGGCATCTTTTTTATCATTATTGAAATCCTCATTTTTCAAAGCTCTGTTTTCATAGCCCAACAACCGATATGCTTTTACTTTGGCCGGATTGAACTCAATCTGTAGTTTTACATCTTTGGCAATCGTAAACAAAGTGCCTCCAAATTCACTAACCAGCACTTTTTTGGCTTCCGATAAATTATCGATATAAGCATAATTTCCATTGCCTTTATCCGCCAGTGTTTCCATTTTAGAATCTTTATAATTGCCGGTTCCAAATCCTAAAACCGTTAGAAATACACCTTCTTTTCGTTTCTCCTCAATCAGCCTTTCCATTTCGGCATTGCTGGAAACCCCTGTATTAAAGTCGCCATCGGTAGCCAGAATTACCCGGTTGTTTCCTTCCGAAACAAAATGTACTTTGGCCGTTTGATAAGCCAGTTGGATGCCCGCGCCTCCTGCTGTGGAACCACCAGCCTGTAACTGGTCTAATGCCCGCAAAATTTTAGCTTTTTCATCACCTGCGGTAGAAGGCAGCACCAATCCTGCTGCTCCGGCATATACCACAATGGCTACCCGATCCTGCGGGCGCAACTGGTTTACCAGCATCCTGAATCCGGCTTTTAACAAGGGTAATTTATTAGGATCGACCATAGAACCGGAAACATCTATAAGAAATACCAGGTTAGAAGGTGGTAAATCGTCGGTTGGGATTTCCCGGCCCTGCAAACCAATATGCACTAACTGATGATGGGTGTTCCAGGGACAAGATGATATTTCTGTAGTAACAGAAAAAGGATTGGAGTTTGTGGGTTGCGGATAATCGTACGTAAAGTAATTTACCATTTCCTCGATGCGAACCGCGTCTTTGGGAGGCATCTGACCCTGACTGATAAACCGGCGGATGTTGCTATACGAAGCGGCATCCACATCTACCGAAAATGTTGACAATGGGTTTTTGACCGATTCCAAAAATATGTTTTCATGGATAGCATCGTACTCTTCCGTATTATAAGCCGGTTGGTATTCAGGTTCATATACCATTTGCGGATTACCCAATGCCTGGTCCATCATAATTGCGCTATTTTTCATCCGACCTTGTTTTTGGATGCCATAACCTGTTACCACTACTTCATTCAATGATTGCACATCGGATTCCATCGCTACATTGATGACTGAACGGTTTTCTACTTTTACTTCCTGATGTAAAAACCCGATAAAACTAAAAACCAGCACATCTTCATTACTGGTAATATTGATCTGGTATTTACCGTTTACATCTGAAACAACGCCTACGGAAGTGCCTTTCAGCATCACGTTAACACCCGGCAGGGGCTGTCCATCACCTTTGCTGGTGATGGTGCCGGTAATCATTCTGGGGTTTTCTTTAATGGTAGAACCTGCCAGCATTAAAGAAAAGAAAATAAACATTAGCTTTTTCATATCATTGTTCTTTTCTATCAGGATGCACGGGTGGCAGAAATTCCATAAACGTCCTGATTTTTTTTCTTAACTTAGGTATAAATCAGCGGCAGTATCAGGAATTACACCTGCTTCAACATTGAGAATCCAATGGGTTATGTTTTTCGATCGTTTTAAAAAGAAGCCAAAAGCAGATGACAACAATCTGCTTGAGCAGTATCGCACAACCGGTGACCTGGCGTTATTGGGTGCGCTTTACGATCGTTACATGCACCTGGTATATGGTACCTGTTTGAAATACCTGAAAAACGCAGAAGACAGCAAAGATGCGGTGATGCAGATTTTTGAAAAAATTGTTGAAAGCCTGCTCCATACCGAAGTGGATAATTTCAAAAGCTGGTTATACGTAGTGGCTAAAAACTATTGTCTGATGCAACTACGCGCCAGCAAGACGCGTCAGCAAAACGGCCATTATGCAGATCATATTCTGGAAAATAATATGGAATTAGGGTATAACTTGCATCTTGATAATGATGGTAAGGGAACCGATGAAATCAATTTACAGTTACTGGAAAAAGGAATGAACATACTACCCAGTGAACAAAAACAGTGTATAACCTTATTTTATATGGAGCAGAAATGTTACAAAGAAATTGAAGAGATTACCGGATATGAGCTAAAAAAGGTAAAAAGTTATATTCAGAATGGAAAGAGGAACTTAAAAATATTTTTGGAAAAGCAGCATGGGAAAACATCATAAAAGCAAACCGGATACTACCCTTTCCCCCTTGTTAATGCAGCAATACCTGGAAGGAAAACTATCGGCACAGGAAATGCACCGGGTTGAGAAAATCCTGTTAGAAGACCCTTTCCAGCAGGATGCGATGGAAGGGATTACCCAATCGATTCCTCCTGAATTGTTTCAAAAAGAAATTTCAGACCTGAAAAGGCGACTTTCCAAAAGAGTAGCCCAATCCAAAACTACCTTACCTTTTTACCAGAACAAAAACTGGCAAATAGCCGCGGCATTGGCCCTGCTCTTGGTAATTTCTGGAATTATTTACATCATTATTAATGCTTCTATCCCACAAGAAAAAGCGAGTCTGGCCATTCAGCATAAGCCAGCAAACGATTCAGCAATTTCTCTTCCAAAGGCAGATCAGTTGGATGAGGAAGCTAACCCACAGCGTGAACAATCTTTTGAGTCTGAAGTACAGAAAAACGATAATAACACCAATACAGCGCAAACTCCCATTGCCAAAAATAATGCTGATACATCGGCTTCGGAGCCAGAAATTTTGCCCGAAACCCAGCAGCATGACCTTAGTATTGATAAATTAAATAATAATTTGCCTCATGAACCTGCTACTACCACTAAGCCCGCGCAGCTGGAAGAAACTATGCCACAGGATATGGATTTGGTAAAAGAGGAATTAGCGGCGAAAAAGTCCAGAAGCATGGCAGCTTACGGTACCGCAGCCCTACCGCCTGTTCAGGTTAAAGGGAAAGTGATATCTGCAGAGGATGACTCAGAACTACCGGGCGTGAACGTAATGAACAAAAATACAAACAAGGGCACAATTACCGATCTGGATGGTAATTTTACTTTAGAACTGCCCAGAGGTGAACAAAATTTGATGCTATCATACATTGGATTTACCACTACCGAGAAACAGTATCAAATTACCCATGATACCACCTTACTGGTAAAACTTTCCCCGGATTTACAAGCCCTCAGCGAAGTAGTGGTTGTGGGTTATGGAACAACCAATAAAGCACCCACACCCGTTCCGGAATATACCAGTGCGGAGCCGATTCCTGATTATCGGAGTTTCAACAATTATCTGAAAGAAAATCTGAAGTATCCGGAAGCAGCTGTAGAAAATAATATCCAGGGAAAAGTTAAAATAGAGCTTTATGTAGAGCCAGATGGTGCTCTGACTGATTTGCAGGTTAAAAAATCTTTGGGCTATGGATGCGATGAAGAAGCGCTCCGTTTGTTGCGTGAAGGACCAATATGGAAAGCTGCTATGAAAAATGGGCAACCTGTACGGCAAAAAACTATAGTAAGCATTAAGTTTAAAAAGAAATAATGGTTGGAGATCGGGAGATCAAAGTTTTTCCTGTCTTCGGGCTTCAGGCTTCCATCTTTTATATTTCTTCTATCAGCCTTATTTTTTGTCTCATATCCACCATTTTGGCTTCCCGGTCAAAAGAATAAACCTGCTCGGCCTGATTCAGGTATTCGAAAATAATTAAAGACTTATAGAATCTTGCTTTTACCTTTTCAAAATCACCTTCCTCATAATAAATATCACCTTCTTCCTTTAAAAGTTCGGCCAACACCCCAAGCTGGGTATTATCAAACTGATATTTATTGGTTAATTTCTCAACAATCTGGTCATTAAGAATTTCATTCATCTCATCCAGATTTACTTTAAGTAATTTTTTATATGCTTTGTTCACTGTTTCCCGTGCCTGTTTAAAATCTCCCTGTTCTTTTAGTGTTTTACTTTGCGCGAGTACCATTCCCAATCTTTCAATAAGTTGAAGCAGATAATCTCGTTTGAACATAGGACATGATAATGTAAAAAATGGCAGTTTTATGAAATCAGTTTCTAACTTTGGGACAACAATATACGGTATTTTTGAAATTGTTTTTTGTCAAAGTCTTTGAAAATCTAACATTTTATCTGTTTAACAATAATGGCATGCTGTTGTTTCTGTTTATAGAATATGAAAGATGAAAAAGCTATAATCAAATGGTTGATCGTTTTTACCCTGATTGTTACGGGAAACTTTTCCCTTGCCCAGGGAATCAGCGGTATGGTAACTGATCAGGATCAGAATCCGCTACCATTTGCTACCATCTATATCAAACAGGCCGAAACCGGAACCAGCACCAACCAGGACGGCTATTATGAAATTAAACTTTCGTCCGGAACCTATGACCTGGTTTTTCAGTACATGGGCTACCAGACTATAGAAAAAAAGGTAGAAATACAGAATGAGTTTAAAAATCTGGATATTTTATTACCCACTCAGGCATTAATGCTGAAGGAAGTAAAGGTGCGTTCCGGCCTGGAAGATCCTGCCTATACCATTATGCGGAAAGCTATTGCCAAAAGTAAATTTCATACTTTACAGGTAAACCGCTACACCGCTCAGGTATATACAAAAGGAGCAGGCCGCGTAAAAGATATGCCGTTTCTTCTGGAAGGATTTCTCAAAAAAAAAGGAGTAGATTCTTCTACTGTTTATCTGCTGGAATCGGTAAGCGAGGTAACTTACGAAAGTCCTAATACTATAAAAGAGAAAGTAATTTCAGTGCGCAGCATTGGGAATGACAATGGGATAACCCCTAATAACTATATTAACCGAAGTATTTACGAACCGCAAATAGCAGGTATTGTTTCCCCGCTATCGCCCCGTGCTTTCTCTTATTATGGCTTTAGCTACGAAGGAAGTTTTTTTGACCGGGGGCGCGAAATCAACAAAATCAGGGTTATACCACGCACCAAAGGCGACAATATATTTCAGGGATACATCTTTATAATAGAAGATCTGTGGAGTATCCACAGTCTTGATCTGATTACTTTCCGTCAGGGGTTTGAAGTTAATATCAAACAAATTTACGCGCCCATTCAGGAAACAGTATGGATGCCCGTTAACCATCGGATTGAGGTTTCCGGTAAAATTTACGGGTTTGAACTGGAATACAAATATCTGGCTACCGTTAGCAACTATACTATTACTTTAAACCCGGAATTGGATAAAGCCATAACCGTTGTAGATGAAAATGTAACCGATTTGCAGGATATTACTACTGAAAATGAAGCTTTTCCTACGGATTCAGTTACACCTGCTTTTCCCGCAAACAAGCCACTTACGCGAAAAGAGTTGAAGAAAATGGTAAAAGCGTATGAAAAAGAAATGCTGAAACAGGAAAAAAATCCTGAAGTTGTGCGCAATACTAGTTTAACAGTTGATTCTGCTGCCTACCAGCACGACTCTGCCTATTGGGCCAGCATACGGCCGGTTCCTCTGAATACTATGGAGATCAACAGTTACCAAAAACTGGATAGTATGATCTATGCTGAACAGGATAAAAATAATTCAGATGGGGAATCTACTGGTGGAAGCGGCTGGCTATTCGGCCATTCTTTTCAATTAGGCGACAGCGGTTCTTTATCAGTGCAATCGCCGTTGTTTGGAATAAATTTTAATACGGTAGAGGGCTATAATTTTGAATTACCCATTCATTATCAGGTAAAATTGACGAAAGGTAAAAAGTTTGAGATTTCTCCTGTAGGCCGGTACGCTTTTGCCAGCAATAAACTTTCAGGCAAAGTTTCAATAAATTTTAATTACCATCAAAACGCTGAAAATGGAAGTATCCGATTAGAAGGGGGCCGGTATGTAAGCCAGTTTAATAAAAATAATCCTATTGACCCGCTGGTGAACAGCTTGTCCACTTTGTTGTGGGAGCGGAATTTTATGAAAATTTATGAAAAGGATTATATAAAAATTTCTCTTAACCAGGCCATAGACCCCAAATTGTGGGTCAACTCCTCTTTGGAATGGGGCAGAAGAAACGAAATGTTCAATATCACCGATCGTACCTGGAACGACCGTAAAAACCGTCAGTATACGCCCAACGCTCCGAAAAATATTGAAAACCGTTTTACCGGATTCCCTCAACACGATGCCCTTATTTTCGATACACAAATATCTTTCTATCCATTTTTAAAATACTTTATTAGAAATGGAACAAAACGACCTCTTTTTAATTCTTCACCGGGTTTTCTTTTGTCGTATCGGCGTGGATTTGAAAATTCGTTGGGAAGCGATGTTTCCTTTGATCAGTTTGAAGCAGAAGTGAAAGGTATTTTTAAACCGGGCATCCGCGGATCGCTGCAATACGACTTATATGCCGGACAGTTTCTGAATGATGATAAGCTGTATTTTATGGACTACCGCCACTTTATGGGCAACCGTACCCTGTTGCAGGTTTCAGACCCAGCAGGCAGCTTCCGGTTGTTGGACTACTACCAGTACAGCACTGCAAAAAGTTATATCGGCTCGCATCTTTACTACCAGTTTCGCAAATTTCTGTTAACTCAAATTATGGAAATACGATTTCTGGGTTTAAATGAAAATGTTTTTGTGAATTATCTGAAAACTTCCAGTTCACCCCATTACACGGAATTTGGTTACAGCCTGGATAATATTTTCAGATTCCTTCGACTGGAACTGGTAAGCGGTTTTGAGGATATGCGCTTCACAGACTTTGGATTCAGAATTGGTATTGCCACCCGCCTGGGAAACAGAATAAGAAATCAGCAATAACAATAAAGAATTCAGACAAAACCCGATTTTTAGAATAATTTAGATATCTTTATTCAAGCTGAATTAACCTGTACTCTCATGAAAATTAACCTGAAAACTTTACCATCATTTGTATGCTCCTTTCTCTTTGTATCGATAACTTTAATACAAGAACTTCCGGCCCAAACTCAACCAAATTCCATGCTTTGCCAGGGAAACTATTATACTGAAGCGGAAGGAAAAGCTGCCCTAGATGCACTATCCAAAACCCTTAATAGCAAAGCCGATTGGGAAAAGCGGACTACCATTGTGCGGGAAGGAATTTTGCAGGGGCTGGAATTGGTTCCCATGCCAGAGAAAACTCCCTTATATCCAATTATGCATAGTAAAAGAACATACGATGGGTATACCGTAGAAAATGTAGCTTTTGAGAGCATGCCCGGATTTTTTGTAACCGGTAATCTGTATCGTCCACTGACAGCACAAAAATCTTATGCCGGTATTGTTTCGCCACATGGTCACTGGGAAAACGGCCGCCTGCGGGAAGATACACAATATCGCTGCGCTGCTTTGGCCAAAATGGGCGCCATTGTTTTTGCCTATGATATGGTAGGTTTTGGCGAATCAACGCAAATCCAGCACGATTATTCAAAAACCTTGAAATTACAAACCTGGAACAGTATCCGGGCGGTAGATTACCTGTTGTCGTTACCCGAAATAGATCCTACACGCATTGGCGTAACCGGTGCTTCCGGTGGCGGCACCCAAACTATTGTGCTCGCAGCACTTGATAGCCGCATTGCCGTATCAGTACCCGTTGTAATGGTTTCTGCTCATTTTTTTGGGGGCTGTACCTGCGAAAGTGGCATGCCCATTCACAAAAGCGCGCATCACCAATCTAACAATGTGGAAATAGCCGCTTTAGCCGCTCCGAAGCCGATGTTGCTGGTTTCTGATGGTGAGGACTGGACTAAAAACAATCCTGAGGTAGAATATCCATTCTTACAAAAAATTTATAGTTTTTATAACAAAGAAAACCTGGTAGAAAATGTACATCTGCCTGATGAGGGACATTCCTATGGCATTAACAAAAGAAAAGCGATATATCCTTTTTTTGCCAAGCATTTACAACTGTCGTTAGACGCTATTAATGATGGCAATGGAAACATTAATGAAAATTTTGTTACTATTGAAGCTTATGAAAATCTTCATGTTTTCAATGCCGATCATCCACGTCCAGCTACTGCTGTACAGGGAGAAAAAGCAATTAGCGGCCTTCTTGAAAACCTTAAATAATTGAATTACAGCACCTTGAATCCACACAAAATATAACCTAACCAAATATACATTGCTTATTTCTTATCTGAATCGATAAATGGCTAATCCAAATTGACATTCTTTCGTAAAATTCAATACGTTAAAAGTAAGTATATGAATGATTTTCTGGCACTGTTCCCTTTAAATTTAGTCGCATTTCCGGGAGAGGAGCTTAATTTGCACATTTTTGAAGACCGTTATAAACAACTGATCAGTGAATGTTTAGTAAACGAATCTACATTTGGAGTGCCGTCATACGTGAACACGAAGATAGAGTATGGAACAGAAGTAAAAATTAATAAACTTGTTAAAAAATATGAGGATGGCCGTATGGATATTTCCACCCAGGCAACCCGCGTTTTTAAAGTGATTTCTTTTAATAACCCAGTACATGGCAAATTATATTCAGGCGGCACCATCGCTTTTCTTGAAAACAGCAATGACGATGACTTTGCGATTCGTCTTGAAATGTTGAATTTGTTAAAGGAATTATTTGGCATTCTGAACATATCGGATAAATTTGAGCTGAATGAAACAATTTCCACTTTTCCAATTGCCCATAAACTTGGGTTATCATTACAGGAAGAGTACGAACTGCTTAAAATACCCTACGAAAACGACAGACAAAATTTTGTAATTAAGCATTTGAAAAAGATCCTTCCTATTTTGAATGAAGTGGAGCGTACCAAACACAGAATAAAGCTAAATGGGCATTTTAAAAATTTTGACCCGCTAAACTTTTAATAAACTATATGCAAAACCCTCAAATCACAGAATTTGGTGAAATTCTGCTCTATATTATTGGTGGCTTGTTATTTTTGGCAGGAGGCTTAATTACGGCGTGGATCATTCGGCCTAATCGGCCTAATCAGGAAAAACTAACCACTTATGAGTGTGGCGAAGATCCATCCGGAACGGCCTGGGGGCAATTTAATATTCGTTTTTACATTACTGCCCTTATCTTTGTTTTGTTCGATGTGGAAATCATTTTCCTGTTTCCCTGGGCCACCGTATTTGGTCAGAAAAGTTTAATAGAAGGCACACAGGGCATTTGGGGATGGTTTTCGTTGGCCGAGATGTTTATTTTTATGGGAATTCTGGCAATTGGCCTGGCATATGCCTGGGCAAAGGGATTTTTAAACTGGGAAAAACCTGTTATTAATCCGCCCATTTTTCAGAACAAAATACCCACACAGCTTTATGAAAACATCAATAAAAAAGAATACCTGGTAAAATCACAGGATTAGCAACAACCAAAACAAGGCAATGATATGGGATTATTAGATCAGCAGTTTGAGCACGGTGGTGTAATCGTTACAAAATTAGACGACCTGATTAACTGGGCCCGGCTTTCCTCACTTTGGCCTATGGGGTTTGGTCTGGCCTGCTGTGCTATTGAAATGATGTCGACCTATGCTTCTGGTTACGATCTGGACCGCATGGGCGTATTACCCCGTGCATCTCCCCGGCAGTCTGATGTAATGATTGTGGCAGGTACGGTTACATTCAAAATGGCCGATCGTGTACGCCGCTTATACGAACAAATGTCAGAACCCCGGTATGTGATATCCATGGGTTCCTGTTCTAACTGTGGTGGCCCCTACTGGGAACATGGCTACCATGTGGTAAAAGGTGTAGATCGGATTATTCCAGTCGACGTATATGTGCCCGGCTGCCCACCCCGGCCCGAAGCGCTTATTGGTGGATTTATTAAATTACAGGAAAAGATACGCAACGAGTCATTAATGGCCCCGAAAGCGTTGGAAGCGCTGTTGAACGCTAAAAAAACAAATACCTGATTATGCCAAATACAGAAGCGATAGTTACATTGATTAAAGAAAAGTTTGGTGAAGAAAGTGTAGTTCATACTGACCTGACTACAAAACCCATCACCATTCAGGTTCATCCAGATCTGATTGCCCAGGTTTGTCAGGAACTTTACGAAAATGAGCAAACCTACTTTGATTATCTGGCCTGCCTCACTGCCTTGGATAATGGACTGGAAAATGGAACCATGGAAGTGATTTATAATCTATACTCAATTCCCTATAATTTTCAGCTGATGCTCAAAATTATAATACCAAGAAATCAGGAACATGAATCATTGCCTGAAGTACATTCTGTCAGCCACGTCTGGCAAACGGCGAACTGGCATGAAAGAGAGGCATTTGACTTACTTGGAATCAGATTTTTAAATCATCCTGATTTGCGCCGAATTTTACTTCCTGCTGACTGGGAAGGCCATCCACTGCGAAAAGATTATGCCCTGCAGAATTTATATCATGGTATCAAAGTAGCATATTAATTCATATTCGTTCAGGCATTTCAACAATGCATTTGCTGAATTGCATTTCTCTTCCTGCTTTTCTTACGTTCATAAATTCGGAACTGTAAAAATTTTCTGATAATTATTAATTAGTTTTGCAGCTGAAATTTTTAATCAAAAAACGAAATACTTAATACAATGGCAGGAAAAAAAACATTCACCATGATTAAGCCTGATGCGGTTGGCGATGGCAATAGCGGTGCCATCATCAAAATGATTGAAGAAGCAGGATTTAAGATTGTGGCCATGAAAAAGACTCAATTAACCAAAGAAAAGGCTGGCGACTTCTACGCGGTGCATAAAGAAAGACCTTTCTACAACGATTTGTGTGCCTACATGTCGTCCGGACCTATTATTCCAATGATTTTAGAAAAAGAAAATGCGGTTGAAGATTTTCGGAAACTGATCGGAGCCACCAATCCGGCCAATGCCGACGAAGGCACTGTACGGAAGTTATTCGCGAAATCTATTGAGGCAAACGCCATTCATGGTTCTGATGCTGACGATACAGCCGAACAGGAAAGCAGCTTTTTCTTCTCTGCTTTTGAAAGATTTTAAGAATTATTAGTTAGCGCAAAGAGCTGTTGTAAAGTCAAATTACTGATTTTTACAACAGCTTTTTTATTACCCACATCCGAGGCGTCCGCCATCTACCGGAAGATTGACCCCATTGATATAGGCAGCGGAAGGAGATGCTAGAAAGGCAACCGCATAGGCCGTTTCTTCCGGATCGGCAAACCGGCCCACGGGAATTTCTTTCTTCATTCCCTCTTCTATTTCTTTTTCACTTTTATTTTGCTTTTTAGCCCTATTCGCTATCAAATCGTAAATTCTTTGAGTACTGGTTGAGCCCGGTAAAATGTTATTAACCGTAATGCCAAACTGGCCCAATTCTTTCGACAACGTTTTTGCCCAGTTTGCTACTGCTCCCCGAATGGTATTGGAAACTCCTAATCCGGGAATGGGTTCTTTCACCGAAGTAGAAATGATATTGATAATACGGCCATATCGATTAATTTTCATTTTGGGTACGATAGCCTGTACCAGTAGCTGGTTACAAACCAGATGTTTGCTAAAGGCTTCCTGAAATTCGGAAACAGCGGCCTCAATGGCTAACCCGGCAGAAGGACCACCGGTATTATTTACCAGAATATCTACCCGATCCAGGGTTTCCAAATGCTGGCTTATCGCTTTGTTTAATTCATCGGGATTCGAAAAGTCGGCTTGTACCCAGGTGTGAGATTGTTCTTTTTCTGCTGGCAATTGTTTTACCAAATCTTTTAATTTTTCCCGGTTACGGGCTACCAGGGTTACATTAGCCCCTAATGTTGCCAGTTCTAAAGCAATTGCTTTTCCTATGCCGCTGGTACCCCCACATACAATGGCATATCGGCCACTTAAATTTATATCCATGATATTTTGTTAAAGGTTTGATAGATAATTAGATTAACAACTTCACACAAACTATGTTGAATAAGTAAGCCTGAAATTAGTAGTACGAAACTAAACATTAATGAATAACATCAAAAGCTTGCAGGAACCAGAACTGTTCGAGTATGCCAGGAAAAAAGATGCGGATGACCTGTTAAAAAATTTCCGAAGCCAATTTTATATTCCACAAATAAACGGTAAAGATGTGGTTTATTTTTGCGGCAATTCTTTAGGATTACAACCAAAAACTGTAAAGCACGCTATTGAAGAGGAATTGGATGTTTGGAAAAATATGGGAGTAGAAGGCCATTTTAAAAGCAAGAATCCCTGGCTTTCCTACCATAAAAATTTAAGAACCGCCTTGGCAGCCATTTCAGGAGCTAAAACACATGAGGTGGTAGCCATGAATAGTCTTACTGCTAATTTACACCTTATGATGGTTTCTTTTTCTCGCCCTACCCCCGGCCGGCACAAAATTATAGTTGAATCCGGTGCATTTCCTTCAGATCAATATGCCATTGAAAGCCAGGTAAAATTTCATGGATTTGACCCTGCTGAAGCTATTATTGAATTGAAGCCAAAACCAGGTAAAAATAATATTCAACATACCGATATTATTAGTAGTATAAAAATGCATTCAGAAGAACTTGCTTTGGTTCTTTTAGCGGGGGTACAATATTATACAGGTCAGGTGTTTAACATGAGAGACATCACATTGGCGGCTCACGATGTAGGAGCTTTTGCGGGATTTGATCTGGCACACGCCATTGGTAATATACTTTTAAACCTTCATGACTGGGAAGTTGATTTTGCTGTTTGGTGTAGTTACAAATATCTGAATAGCGGACCAGGGAATGTGGGCGGAGCTTTTGTCCATGAGAAATTTGGTAATTCACCTAATATGCCACGCTTTGCTGGTTGGTGGGGCCATGATGAAGAAAAGCGATTTCGGATGGAAAAAGGGTTTCAGCCTATTTTTGGCGCCGATGGCTGGCAGTTAAGTAATGCCAATATCCTACCGCTGGCTGCCCAATGGGCTGCTTTAAAAATTACAGAGGAAGCTGACATGATCAATCTAAGGAAGAAAAGTATTAATCTTACCAGCTTTTTATTTGACCACATCAAGAAATTAGATCCTGAATCTAAAAAGATTAAAGTGCTTACCCCGGAAAACTCTGACGAAAGAGGATGTCAGTTGTCGTTGTTTATTCCAGAAAAAGGAAATCTATTGTTTGAAAAAATCAGTAAGGCAGGTATTGTGGTTGACTGGCGTGAACCAAATGTAATACGGGTTGCGCCTACCCCACTGTATAATACTTTTGAGGAAGTTTACGAATTACTGATTATTATTCAGGAGAACTTAGCGCGTTTATAAATATGCCATTTACTCCCACATATATAGGTATAGAAAAATTCATAACTCTTTATTCTTTATTTTAATTGGAAAGCAGCCATACGATGACTTCAAAAAAAATTACCATCATTGGTGCCGGGTTAACAGGTTCATTGCTCAGTATCCTTTTGATTAAAAGAGGTTTCTCCATTTCCGTTTACGAAAAGCGGGCTGATATTCGAAAAGTTTCCGCAGAGCAGGGACGGTCTATCAATTTAGCGTTAAGCCACAGAGGCTGGCTGGCACTGGAAAAAGCTGGTGTATCTAGTGAGGTCAGAGCGCAGGCTATTCCTATGAAAGGAAGGATGATTCACGATGCTATTGGCAAATTAACATTTCTTCCTTATGGAAAAAAAGACCAGGCAATTTTTTCAGTTTCCAGAAGTGGGTTAAACAGCCTACTGATAGAATTGGCTGAGCAAAATGGAGTAAAATTTTATTTCAGTCACCAATGTGACACCATTGACCTAAAAGAAGGTAAAGCCACTTTTCAGAAAGAAACTGAGGGGGGAACAGCATTGGTGGCAGTAAATGCGGATTTGATGATTGGGGCAGATGGCGCATTTTCTGTATTGCGCCAAACCATGCAGCGAACTACCCGCTACAATTATAGTCAGGAATATATTGAGCATGGTTACAAGGAGCTATCAATCCCTCCGACAAAAAAAAATGATTTTGCCCTTTTTCCAAATGCCTTACACATATGGCCCCGGGGCAAGTTCATGCTGATTGCTTTACCTAATCTGGACAAAAGCTTTACCTGTACCCTGTTTCTACCCTACGAAGGTGAAAATTCTTTTGAAATGCTTACAGATGAAACAAAGGTGAAAGAATTTTTCCAAAATACTTTTCAAGATGCGCTTGATTTAATGCCTCAATTATTAGGTGATTTCTTCAAGAATCCGGTATCTGATTTAGGTACCATTAAATGCTTTCCATGGTCGACAGGCGATAAAAGCTTATTGATCGGAGATGCCGCACATGCCATAGTGCCATTTTATGGGCAGGGCATGAATGCGGGTTTTGAAGATTGCAGAATACTTACAGAATTACTTGATGAGAATAAAGGAAACTGGGCTGGTATCCTGGAAAATTTTCAAAACCAAAGAAAACCCAATGCTGATGCGATTGCGGAACTTGCCGTACAAAATTTTATTGAAATGCGAGATTCAGTAGCTGATCCTGATTTTATTAAAAGGAAAGCAATAGAAGCGAAACTTCATGAACTGTATCCTGATTTGTGGCAACCTTTGTATACCATGGTTACTTTTAGCGATTTAAGCTATGCAGAAGCCCTGCAGTTGGGAAAGCAGCAGGAAGTAATTATGCGGGAAGTAATGAAGGGGCAAGGAAAAAAAGAATTGGACGAAATTGATTATTCACGAATAATCAAAAAAGTAGAAAAGGGAAGAATAAAAAAAAGCCCCTGTAGGATATACAGGGGCTAAGGGAATAGAATGGCGGTGACTTACTCTCCCGGAGGAACCAGTACCATCAGCGCTGCCGGTCTTAACTGCTCTGTTCGGAAAGGGAAGAGGTGATCCCCGGCGCTACAA
>JBGTIS010000326.1:0-26289 GCA_041745535.1 Cyclobacteriaceae bacterium
CACTATTCTCGGCCAAGCGAACGGCCTCCTCCTTAAATTCTTTAGTGTAGTGTTTTTTCTTGCTCATCATTGACACTGATTTAGTTACTAAGTTAAAGATTTTGTACTTTTCTCAATGTCTACTTTAACGAGGGAAGACCAAGTATGTACTCATCAAACAGTATGGACAAGCTGCTTAGGGCATAAGTGTAAAACATCTTTCCCTTAGGGGGCAAAACCCTAAAGTTTTGCCCCCTAAGGGAAACACCAACCGAAGGGCGGTAGTCGTCTGAAGTAATTAGTCAGTGAAAATCGTTTAGAAAAAAACTTGAAAAAATTATATGTTTATCACTTGCTTTTATCTTAGAATTCCGGCGATTAGGAGAATAAGGAGGTAGAAATAGTAGTGTGATGCCGATAGCATGTACTGCCCCTAATACATTGATACGATGACGCCTTGCCCCCGAACGCGGAAATAATCGCTAAGCACCCACATACAGCAGCTAAAAGCACCGAGTACGAAATGGGCGGCATCCATGAATAGCGAATGCTCTTTTTCAGCCTGGGCAGCTGTTATATGAGGCTGTAAGGCTTGCGCGATCCACTGAGCCTGTTGAACCGCATCCACTTTACCAGGCACATACCCCGCTTTTAGATAACGTAAACCGTGTCTTTTCAAAAAGGCTTTTATTGGGGAAATATCCCGTTCAATGCCAGTTAGCTCTATAATTCTACCGCGTGCCTGTGCCAGGCTCAAGTGTGGAAGCTTCTCAAATTCCCGCGTAATTATCTCCGCATGATCTTCCAACAAGCTATGATTGGTGCCATAACCTGTCTGTTGCAAGGCCTAAAGACCGCTTGCTTGATAGGCGCCTACATACTGTCCCACTTGGTTAGGGTGAACCCCAAAGAGCTTTCCAATCATCTGGTTGCTTAATCGCATGCTGGCTTTTACGTATACGCAATGTATACGGCGTCGCGCTAGTGCGTGCTTTTCTTGGTATCTTTGTTTATCTAGCTCTTGCGTTTCGGCTGGGCTGAGGTGTAATAAAGTAGGTATATGTTTGGTTGTTTAGCGACTCCAAATTTGCCTACTTTTTTCCTCTTTTCATATCACTGATTTATCCGCCTTAAAGTATAGTTCGCATTTACTGAAACATAGCTGAAAGAATTTACGAAAAAATGCGGAAAAAAGCGAAACAAAAAAGAAGCCTGTAAAGGCAAACGGCTCGTTTCCAAGGGTTTAGAAACGAGCCGAAAGTGAAATGCAGAGAGTGAGGGATTCGAACCCCCGGACCCGTGAAGGTCTCCGGTTTTCAAGACCGGCGCGTTCGACCACTCCGCCAACTCTCTGTAAAGTGATCTTTTATAATTTCAGTGTGCAAATGTAGGCGATTATTCTTTTTCCGGCAAATAATTTTTCCTGCCTTTTTTTAACCTTTCTCAAAAATAAGGATGAAGCAATTCCAGCAGGGCTGCCGGAGGTTTACAAGGCCTCATCGTAGCTGCGTTGATAAATACCAGTTGTGTTCTGCCTGAATGAATAAGCTGGTTGTTTTCTTTTCTGATTTCATAGTGAAAGGTGATTCTGGCTGTAGGCAGTTCTTTAATGCTGGTTTCCACAGTCAGCAAGTCGTCGTAAGTGGCCGGTTGATGATACAGGGAAGTGTTTTCAAGCACTGGCAACATAATTCCCTGCTGTTCCAGTTGCTTGTAACTAACGCCAAGGTCGCGCAATGCTTCAACCCGGCCTACCTCAAAATAAGAAGCATAGTTGCCATAATATACATATCCCATCTGATCGGTTTCACCGTAACGAACCCTGAGTTGTATGCTATGTGTGTACATGGTTTCTTTTCATTGCTCCGTATTTACCGGTATACTTTGGCTTTATTAAGTGCCTGCTGATATCTCTGGGCATTTGCCAGGTGAGCCTGTAAGTTGGTAGCAAAATTATGATAACCGGAAAAATCTTCTTTCGCGCACATATACAGGTATTTATGATCGTCGTAATTTAATACGGCATCAATAGAAGAAATTTCTGGCAGATTGATGGGCCCGGGTGGCAGGCCGGTATTAAGGTAGGTATTATAAGGCGAAGCAATTTCTTTATGTGTGTTCAATACCCTGGTAATAGTAAAGTCGCCAATGGCATATACCAATGTAGGGTCGGCCTGCAGGGCGATCCCCCGCTTCAGCCGATTAAGGTATAAGCCTGCTACTTTGGGCCTTTCGTCGGGGTGCCTGAGTTGTTCGGCCTGCACCACCGAGGCCAATACCGAAACTTCTACCTGGCTCATGCCCAGTGCTTCGGCTTTTTGCTTGCGTGTGTCGGTCCAGAAACGTTCGTATTCCGAATGCATCCGTTCCAGTAGTTCTTGCTCCGTAGTGGTCCAATACACCTCATAAGTATTAGGAATGAACATACACATGATGTTATCGGTGTTGAATCCATACTTGTTTACCACGGAAGTGTCGTTCAGTAGGGCAAGAAACCGGGTGGAATCGGCCGAAATGTTGCCACAAATTTTAGCGGCTAACTCCGACTTTAACCGCACATTGTTAAAGGTAACGTCAATGGGTTCCTGCCTGCCAGAACGTAACAGGCGGATGGCTTCCAGATTCGACATGTTTTTTTTAAGCAGATACCGGCCTGGTTTAATTGTTTCGTCGTATTTCATCAGTTTTGCCATTACGCCGAACGAAACGCCTTCATTCACAATATTATCGTCGTATAGCTTTTGTTGTAATGCTTTAAAAGTAGTGCCCTCGGGTATCAGTAATATCCGGTCTTCCTGTTCCACCAGTATATTGGGCGTGCTCACCATTTGGTACACGTAAAAACTGAACGATACCAGAAATATGGTAAACACTATCAGAAAAATGGCAAAAATCTTTTTTCCTCTCATTTAAATAAAATTAAAATAACCAGCCAGCAAAGTATGCCAGACTTTTTTCTTATCTCACACAAAAATTTCAGAGATAAAGTTCATTTGTAAAGCAATGATAGATAAACGGTTGCAAAAGTAATAATTCATACCAATAACCTGCCTGCCTTTGTGACCTGTTTTCTTGCATTTGCAGTCTATTTTTGCTTTAATCATTACATAACAATTTTTTAAGACGTCAAAATAATTAAATTTGGCAGCTGTTTATCTATTTTTAACATTTCCCTTGTACATTAATTTTTAGCGACCAACTTTAAAATGGAAATACTTATCGAGTTCGCGAAGCTGATTTTGCCAGCCGCAGCCGTATTATACGCAATGTATCTAACTACCAAATCGTTCCTTGAAAAAGAAGTAACCCAAAGAATGATTGATATTAAACTTAAAAATACAGATACTATTTTACCCATTCGTTTGCAGGCTTACGAAAGGCTGTGCCTTTTTTTGGAAAGAATTACGCCTAATAACATGGTATTGCGGCTCAATAACAGCAATTACTCGGCCCGGGAGTTTCAGCAGATTTTACTTTCAGAAATCCGGCAGGAATATAACCATAACATTACCCAGCAGGTGTATGTAAGCAACGAGGCCTGGGAATATGTGGTAAGCGCTAAGGAAGGCATTATCTCTACCATTAATCAGGCAGCCGAAAAAATAGATAAGAAGAAAGACGCCAACAGCATTGATCTGGCAAAAAGTATTTTTGAAATTACCGTAGAAAAAAACATGGATACCGTATCCCATGCTATTACCAAAATTAAAGAAGAAATCCAGCAGTTTTTTTAAGGATATTTTTTAGTTTTTTCAGGTAAACCAAAACCATCGGTTATTTTTTGTGTTTTGATGTGAGGAATCATTTTGTAAATTTAAAAGTGCCTGCCCTGTCTGAAGACCTAATAATTTTCAGCATCAAGAAGTGATGAATAAGCGCAGGCCATGATCATATAAAAATAAAATTACCCAAATGAGAAATTATAAAGCGTCTTTTACAGAAGGGAATACCAATTTTGCCAAAGCCCTCCGCCGTGCCAAAGAAATTTTAGGCGATCCTGAGAAACTCAAAAAACTCGTAACGGATTCTATACACAAATTAAGAAATTTAAAAGACGATAACGAAGGTATTATGGATCTGAAGAATAAGGTGAATACCATTAACCGAATGATCCATGCCTACATCAGTGGTGATTACCGCAAAATTCCCTGGAAAAGCCTGACCTTACTCACCGCTGGTATTATTTATTTTGTAATGCCCCTGGATATTGTGCCCGATTTTATTCCTGTTATTGGGTTTCTGGACGATCTGTCTGTGTTATTGTGGATATTCCACTCACTGAAAAAAGATGTGGCTGCCTTTGAAGAGTGGGAGCAAACCTGGGCCAGACCGGTTTGAGGTTGTATATCTAATTTGCTAACCCTATTTTAGTACTTTCCCTGATAATCCGAATCTTTCGGCAACTATTTTTATTTCTTTTTGTAAAAGAAGTAAGCGGTATTCCTATCCATAAAATAAACGGTTATGAGTAATAGAAATGCATTGTTAGTGGGCGCTACCGGACTGATTGGCAACGAATTGCCGCACATGTTGCTGGAAGATACCTTTTACCATAAAGTAGTAGTTTTTACAAGAAGAAGCCTGGAAATTGATAATGAGCGGCTGCTGGAAAAAATTATTGATTTTGATAAAATTAAAAGTGTAAAGCTGGATATTCCTGTGCACGATGTGTACTGCTGCCTGGGCACTACCATGAAAAAAGCGGGCTCTAAGGAAGCTTTCAAAAAAGTAGATTTTGAATACCCGCTCGAAACCGCCAAGTGGGCGCGGCAACATGGGGCGGAACAGTATCTGTTGGTTACGGCTTTGGGAGCCAATAACAGGTCCGTATTTTTTTACAACCGGGTAAAAGGAGAAGTGGAAGAAGCCATTACCCGACTGGAATACCCCACTTTTCTTATTTTTCGCCCTTCTTTATTGTTGGGCAACCGGCAGGAAACCCGTTTTGGTGAAAAAGTGGGCGAAACTACCATGAAAATAGTGGGGCCGCTGTTACAGGGAAAATTAAAAAAATATCAGGCCATTGAAGGCAAAATGGTAGCAGCCGGTATGTACCGGGCCGCCCAGAAAATGCTGCATGGCAAATACATTTTCGAGTCTAGCAAAATTAAAACCCTCTGAAATTAATCGTTCCGTAAAGAGGCAGTAGGATTAACCATAGCCGCTTTCAAGGCTTGAAAACCTACACTGATACCTGCAATCATGAAAGCTACTACGCCGGTTACTACAAAAATATCGACACTCAGGTTAATTTTATAGGCAAAGTCTTCCAGAAACTGCTGGCCGGCATCGTAGAATAAGGGGCACGCAATGATAAAAGCTATTACAACCAGCCGCGCTAAATTGCTGGAAAGCAGTATTACAATCCGCGAAACAGAAGCTCCCATCACCTTCCGTACGCCTACTTCTTTTTGTCGTTGCCGGGTAGCAAAAGCAGCCAGACTGAGCAGGCCCATAGAAGCTACGATGATGGCAATGATGGAAAACAACGCGGAGGTAATCCAAATGCTTTCATGGCGGCCTCATTAATGATAACGGCATTACTGTCGGAAGCCAGGGAGGAAGAAAAATCGCGACCCAGGGCAAACTCAATGCCTAAAGTAGAGAAGAAATGATTAGTAACGGTGAGTTGCCGAAGACTTACTGGCTCCTGGTCCGGTGCATCCACATCAGTAAAGGAGTTGTAGTTTCGTGAATATTTTCCAGGTACACTTTCCGCAATTGCGATAGAGGCAATAGAAGTTTCGTTTTCAAGCTGATGAAGCATGGTTTCTAATGCTGTTTTTGTCTGCTTTTTATTTTGAAACTTAAAATTTTCGTAATTGAGGGAAATCGCGGCTGTATTTTCTTTATTGAAATGCAGATCCTGATTTTTCATAAACTGGATTTGCCGCCATATTACTACTGTTCTGGCAATCAATACAATAGAAGCAGTGAATTGTAATACAATGAGGCCTTTTCGCGGAAATTTTCCGGAAAACTGTCTTTTCCATTCGCCTTTCAATGCATCGATGGCGTTCATCCCCGAAGCAAAAAAAGCGGGGTAAGCGCCAGCCAATAAGCCGGTAAAAAGGCCCACACCCAATAGCAGAAGAATTAAGGAAAGGTTTTCCCAATAATCGAAAGAAATATCGACATCAAAATATTGATTAAACCAAGGTAAAGCCACACCCACCAGCACCATTCCTATACAGAAAGCAACCAGGAAGGTGACCATTGATTCTGTGAGAAACTGTATTACCAACTGACCGAACCAATAGCTTTTCTTATTCCTATTTCACGGATTCTAAGTAAAGATTGTGCAATGGTCAGGTTCATAAAATTGATGCAGGCAATCACCAGGATAATTACAGCAATCCAACTCAACAAAATAATAATAGATGTATTATTGGTTTCCTCACTGCGCAATTCTATCAATGGCAATAATTGTATGCGATTATATTGGTGATCTTCCGTAAAATGACGGTTTTTAAAATCTTCTAATTTTTTTTCAAAAGCCGGAAAATCAGTTTGTGGGTCCAGTTGCACATAGTGGCGGTAGCTATTAGCTCCACCTGCATCACAAAGGATGAGAATAGTTTGGGCATTCGGATAGTGATGAATGCCAAAGTTGTCCCACCACTACAAGAGGTTATCGCTAATAAATTCTGCGGTTTCATGATTGCTACCAATAGAAATATAAGCTTCATGGCGTTGAAGATCATAGATTCCATGAGGGACAACTTTACCTTTGGATAAATTCATAGTCATGATCATAGACTTTAACAGGCTGTTGTGTGTAACAGTTGCCCTGTCGGTACAGGTTGCCCAAACACTCCTTCTTTTTGCGGTCTATACTTATGATTGGGGTTTGTATGCTCATCATAGCTACTAATGTAAAGATTATCTTAAACTGTTGATCTCGGTTTTCATAGTGTCCAGTGGCTAGATTTTTACTTAGTTTACGATACCGGAAGCCCATCGTGCGCAACTGTCGTTTTACCTGTCGGTGACTTATCCTCAGGCCGTATTCTTGCAAAAACCGCTCGGCAATCTCTTTCGGCTTCCAATGTATCCAATACACCGAAGCATCCGTTGGACTGCCTGCTTTGTGCTGCTCAATACAACTTTCTTTTGACACGATATAATCAAGAGAATTATATTGAACTAAAAGGTCATGATATCGACCATGCGATTAATCAATTAGAACGTTCGATCCGCTTACTAAGTTCTGGTATTGATACTCGCGTAAAGAGATCCTCTGTAATTTGCGCGAGGGTTCCTTTAGGATCTCCAAAAATTCAAAATCTCAAAATAAGATTTAAAAAGAAATACAATTCAGAGCTTATTGTAAAAAGTTCTGGCTATGAACAGAATCTCTAAAAGGTTTTTTGGCGAAAAATACTAAAAATGTGGCAGTTGAAAAGATGTAGGGCCAACAACCTTAGAAGCTTTTGGTGAAAACCCCAAAAGTTCGGGGGGCAGGGCAACCGTTTGTAATATAAAAATACAGTAATAAAGCAGCATGTCAGACAAACAACAAAAGCATATCGAAAAGCTAATAAATGAGCAAAACAACAGAGGAGTGTCTAATTTCGAAGGATATTCTCCAAATGAAATGCGATACATTCTATATGATACATTTGGACAAAATAGTCCGATTAGCTTAGCTGAGTTGACAAATATCGATTATCAAAAGATTCCGATATTGAACCAAATTAGGTATGTGGCGGATTTAATTAATCAGCAAGGTGAGGTAAAACTTACCGGAAAAGGGTTTCTGCCCACTAAACACGTTAAAACCTAAGAACCGGGTACGATATCAATCTTCCTGAATTCAATCGGAGCATGATCGCCCTGGATATAGATGGGGCCGGGTTCTCCTTCCTGGCTATCCAGTGCGCCGCCGGTAATCCCTGGTATCAGTTGCTCACAAACAACGGTTTTTCCGTTTGCCACAATAGTTACCTTGCGGCCTATCAGGGTGATTTCATAGGTTTGCCATTCGCCGGCACCTTTCGCTACATTTTCATTGGGGGTCAGAAATCCATAGATGCCGGCAAAACCATGGCTATCGGGATATTCATCCGGAGGAAAATCGAAGATTTGCACTTCATAGCGACCCCGCAGATAGATGCCACTATTCCCATCTTTCGGATACCTGAACTCCACATACAATTTAAAGTCGGTAAACTTTTCTTCAGAAATCAGATTGGCCCCGGGGCGCGGGCTGGTCAGCACCCCATCTTTCACCACCCATTGATTTTCACCATTAGTTTTCCAGCCCTGCAGGTCTTTGCCGTTGAACAGTTTGACGCGGTCTCCCCATTTCACCTTTTTTGTACTATCCAGATAGGGTGCTCTGACACCCTTAAAGGTATAAGATTTTCCGTCGCTCGTTTTCACAGTTCCCTCCAAAGCATCACCAACAAGCTGGCCCTCGATGCGGAAATCCTCATCGCCGCTATCCCATTGTGGTGGAATGCTGAAGCTAAACTTTCCGTCCTCAAAATTGATTTTTGAGATGGGCCGGGCACTTCCACCTGTGCCGACATAAGCGCCTACTAAGGTCCGGCTGCCGGAAAGGCTGACTTCCAGCCACGAAGGAGCCGGCGAGCCATCAACATCTAACGTTAAATCCCAGCGGCCAATCAAAGCCTCCATGTCCTGAACGCTGTTTTCCACTTCCGGAAGCAGGCTATCTGCTGCCGAAACCAACATAGTTTCTGTGAATGACCATACGCAGACCAATGCTGCTATCAATATCTTACACATACACTTTAATTATTAAGGTAGTTTATCTCAATGTATTCCAAAAAAACCAATATTATTTGATTTCTCAATTCAAATCTGCTAAAACATATTAATAAAATTCTGAATAGGTTTTCTCAAAGCATTCAGGAGGCCAAATCACTTCATTGAGTACCTGGATAGTTGGTGAAAACATCAAAAAGGGAAAGGTAAATCGCTCTCCCGTTTCTTTCACCTGGTATTTAAACCAGATATCTTCTTTCTCCGTATTTTTTACTTTCCAGAAAAGGAGCCACCTTGTATGGCGATTAAAGCTGAAAGCCAGGGGTTCCCGGGCAGCAAGGCAGTCGGAATTATCAGTTGCCAGGCTAATTTCCCGTCCGTTTTCGTTCAAATAGCGAACAGTAATTTCAGTTGCTTTTGCCTGATGAGGCGTACTGATCATGTTATCTCCTGGTTCGGCCAGTACCCATCCGGTTTGCTCCTGGTTGTTTGTCATAACTTCGTAAGCCACACGAATTGGAAAGGTATTCGGATTATTAAGGTTCCATTGCTGCGCTTTGGCTTGTTCTTCATCGCAAACTGCTGACACAGTTAATGGCATAACATGCACTCCAATTGCTTCAAACACAGTAATATCGCCACTAACCTCATTGGCTGCAATTACCAGTGGTTTGCCATTTGGGCTCAACCCCTGCGGAACAAAATCCAATCCTTCCGGACCTATGCCGATAGCTGTTTCAGGATTTATAGAAAAATCTCTCGGATTAATATATTGGACAAAAGCAGGTTGTGCGGGTTCGGATATATCAAAAACCATAATACCGCCTATTCTTTCCAAACCTACAAAAGCATAGATTTTTTCGCCTATTTTGCCTAACACAATGCCTTCCGGCTCCGGTCCTTTGTTATCACTTCTTTTGTCAGGATCATTTTCATCCTGATCGGCATTAAAATTCTGGGCTTGCGGCAGCGCGGTTAGCTGCTCCAGATCGTCACCGCTATCGTATATCAAATTTCCCTGGTCGCCCCAAACAGAAAATGAGCGACCACCAAAACTATATAGATGGTCGAAATCGCCATCGCCATCCGGATCACCATTGGCTGTGGTAACCGTTAGACGGCCCAGCCACTCATCTTGCCGCAATTCTCCGGCATTGGGAAAGGCAGTCGTATCCAGATTCAGATCTTTGATGCGGGCTTCTTCGGCATATGTGTCGTAATCACGGGCATCGCCTTCGTTGGCAGTGATCAGATAAGTTTTCCCTTTTGCTGTAAATGAAGCAATGGCATCCGGCTGGTACATACCCAACAGGCCCGGATAAGCAGCCAGATTAATGGTATCATCCTTGTCGCTTGCGTCCAGCAGGTTGCCGAACAACGAATGATCTTTATAGCCCAGTGGTATAAGTTCCAGCACTTTCGCATTGTCAATATCAATTTTAGCCAATGCGTTATTTTCCTGTAATGTTGCATAAGCCCATTTGGAATCATCTGAAACCGCTATATATTCAGGCTCCAGATCCTGGGCCACTGTAGTACCCTCAGGCGATGGGAACCGAATGCCTTTTGCCTGAAGTGCCGCTTTCTGAGCATTAAAATAGGATAGGTTTAGGATTGTTCTTTGTGTACTGCTACCAAAATTAATTTCAATTGCATAAGCGTAAAAAAAATAAGAGTTATGTAATTGTTATGAAATTGTTGGTTATAACTTAATAGCAAAAAAAAGTATACATGGAACCAGATCTGCTTTTTGTATATGGCACCCTGCTGCAAAAAATTGAAAACAGCACTTCTCATTTTTTAAAAAAGAATGGTAGGCTTCTGGGAACCGGTTATATGTCTGGAGCACTCTATGATGTGGGCAGTTATCCCGGAGCTGTATATCATCCTGATTCCAAAGAAACAGTAACAGGGGAAATTGTAAAACTCAGGCGGGTTGCTGCTGTATTACAGGTACTGGACGAATACGAAGGGTTTGATCCATTGTGGCCCCAGGGCGGTGAGTATATCAGAAGTTTGGTTCCGGTTCATATCAACCTTCGAACGGTTAATGCCTGGGTGTACCTCTATAATTTTTCCATCGAAAAGCTGGTAAGAATACCAAATGGTGATTATCTGACTTATTGGAATAACCTCTAACAATAACAAAAAAAGAAGCCACACTTTATGTAGCATGGCTTCTATCCAATTTTACTAAACAGCAGGTTTTTATGGTTCAATAATTAATTGCTGAGTAGTAATTCTTTCAGGAGATATAATTTTCAACACATATACCCCTGTTTGCAACTCTGAAACATCCCACACCACCACAGTACCTGCATCGTTCAGCGGAAGTTGCTTGATTTTTCTTCCGTTGGCATCGTATAAAAACGCGGTCCCTTTGTGGATGCTATAGATATTTAACAGATTTTTAGCCGGATTGGGATAGACTTTGTTATTTTCACCATGCTTTGGCAACTTCAAACTTAGGTTGTTAGCTGCTGTATCTGCTGATTCCGAGGCTTTGGAAAGTATTGATTCGTTTACGGTTCTGGCATTGGCATCATTTACAAATTTAAGAGTTATAGTAAGTGCCTGGCCTTCTTCTCCCTTTTTATTGCTTTTAGCGTAAGGAATGGCTGTAACATTTACGGAAGTGGTGCCCGGCGACCAGGCATTATACTTGCCTTTACTGTCTCCTGCCAGCGCATAAGGTTCCGCGCCTTCTACCCGCTCGCTTTTGCCGTTTAGCTTGAACCACACGCTGCCTGCTGTAGCCGGATTAGTAATAGCTACCACATTTACTTTCCGGGTTCCAATCTTATTGTAATCTACAGTTACGTCTGTGGTAATATTGTCATAGCCGGGAACAGGTTTATTGGTTTCAGTATTGTAAAGGATAAATCTGGTCACGCTTAATTGGGAAGCCGGTGGTGGTGAGGGAGACCGCTTATCTTCCTCGTCATCATTGCTATCTTCTCCTATGGTGATGCTTATTTTTTTACTCCAATCTCTTCCTGCTGTATTAGCCACTTTAATCCGGTATAAATAGGTTTTTCCTGTAGAAACATTACCATCGGTATAGGTGGTAGTATTGGCGGCAAGAGTAGCGATTTTTTTAAATCCTCCTCCATTGCCATCTGTTCTTTCTACCAAAAATTTATCCTCATTTTCAGCACGGTCGTCCCAAAGCAGATTTACATTAGGTCCGGAAGTCTGACTGGCCCGCAGATTTACTGGTGCCACTGGCACACCACCAGGATTAGGTTTCGTTTCAGGTTCCGGCTTGGGTGAAGGGCTTTTGCCATCACCATAGGTGATTTTAAGCACAGGTCTGTTTTCAATTACACTGCTTTCCCTTGAACCATATCCTACCCAGGGCGCCACATTTTCGGCAGCATACAATTTGAGCGACATTTTCTTACCCAATTCGGCTTTTACCTTATCGGTTATGTCAAACTCTACTTTACCTGTTGAAGTAATTTTCTGTTCGGCTAAAAATCCGGATTCAGCCTGAGGGTGGTTATTCCAGGTTACTTCGCCTTCAGACCACGCGTCGTTGCTCATAAAAGCAACCCGATGATTCACCGGAGCAGAAGTTTTTGCCACATACATAATCAGCTTGGCGCTTTTTACGTTGCCCGACTCTTTGCTGAGATCAAATCGCATATAAATTTCCCGGTGCCAGTCTTTGTTGCTTAAATCTCTTACTTCCATTAAGCCACTATTTCCATAATTCTGGCTATTATAATGCGCATTAACGTGAACGTCAGCTTCCGGAAAAAGCAGATTATCTTCATCTTTCTGTCCGTTTCCTGATTTTGACGCAGCAATGTTACTGGGCGAGGAGATACCAGCTACATTTACTGCCCGAACCCGATAACTATAAGCGGTTCCCGCGTTTATATAGTTATTGGTATAGGAGGTCTCATTTTTCTTCACCGTAGCGATTTGCACAAACTGCCCATTGCTACCGGTGGCCCTTTCTATCACAAATCCTGATTCGTTCCCCGATTTATCGGTCCACTGCAATTTAATCTGGCTGGAAGAAATGCCGGTGGCTTCCAGGTTGGCAGGCGCGCCGGGCGTTGACGTGCCATTGGTTCCCTTATATTCATAGGCTCCGATATCAGGTAATAGGCCTTTATGAGCCAGGCTAATGCCCTGTGCTTTGATCCAGGTTAAAGATTGGTCCAGGGTAATCGTTTTTCCCGCATAATCAATTTTAATAATTCTGGCAGTGGTTGTCTGACCTTCCAGTTGTATTTCATCACCCTCAATAATGCCCCATCCGTCGGTAAAAAAATACACATCTTCTACCTTCATTACTTTACCTTCACCTTCGGTGGAAGTTTTGGTCAAAAAGGCGCCGGCATCAATCATGGGCGAACCGGTAGCAAGCTGAAGATCTCTTTTGTTCTCATTCACGAATTTCGGATTCAGGTCCAGGTTATCTTTCCAGGCAAAGCCCGCTACAGATTCCTTCCTCGCTCCTGCCCCACTGATATTGTTATTGATTATTTCGTTACCGGTACTTGCCGGATTAACCAGAGAAATTCTTATTTCCACATCCCGGTTATTAGAAAAAATATTATTTTTCCAGCTATTATTTTTAGAATATTTTCCCGATTCATCCGAAATCCATCCTCCCTGGTAATTTCTGTTTAAAGTATTGTTGTATACCCTATTCATTTCAGGACTGGTATCCGCAGCTTTGTCGCCCCGATTACTGATGGCATGCCCATTATTAATCAGAATGTTATTTCTGATAATAGAAAATTTGGTACCACCTTTAATTCCTCTTTTGTTTTCGCGTGGGATATCTTCCCGGTCCTTTACAGTTCCGCACCAGTTGGTTGTATTGTCTTCACCGGTATCAACAATGGTATTCCCTTCCACCAGGATGAATTCCGGATCGTGAAAAAGATCAACAGCGCCATGCCAGCGGCATTCAAAATAGTTATTTCTGATTACATTGTGGCTGGTGGGTTTGCCCCGCTCCTGTATGTTGATTCCGTTGTGGATGCCTCCATAAAACTTATTGCCCTCGAATACATTATAACTGGAGTTGAAGCAGGTGATAAGGTCATTAGGCCCACCTTTGGCTTCTTTAGGATTATTGCCATAACAAACCGCTCTAAGCTCATTATTGAGGATTTTGTTATAATTAGATGCATCGGTCAGTCGTATGCCCTGGTATTCACCAGCGCCTTCCATATAGCAATTCTGGATAATATTGTGTGTGCCATGAGGTGCCAGGTAAATCCAGCTACCCGTTACCGCTATAATTTTAAACCCATCCACTTTAATGTAACTCCTGTTGCTTAAATCGGCACCAAAATGTACATCGGTAATAATCACCTCTTCTTTTTGATAAGCAGCATAGGTTATATAATTTTCGGCAGCGCCTGAGCGATCGGGTCTGATAATTTCTTTATATACGCCTCCGCGGATATAGACCACATCTCCTGGTTTTACTGTTTTATTAGCCTTTTTAATAGTTTTCCAGGCAGCGTTCAATGAAGTGCCCGCAAGGTTATCGTTTCCCGATTTTTGTGAAACATAGTAAGTAGTACACCAGCCTGTCGCACTTAAATAAAGCAGAAAGGTGAGAATCAGACATAGTTTTACAATTGAACTTTTAAAAGTGTAGCAGTGTGTCATTTGAAATGGTTAGTTTAAACAGAAAAATAATAAACAATAGCGTACAAGCCCTGAGGACTGAAGGGCGCTTTTACGTTGGCGATTTGTATATGATGAGCCTTAGAATCAAAAAATGGGCACAATTGAAAATCAGAGGAGAGAAAAGATAAAAATGAGTTACTAAATAGGTATTAAAAAAATTCTATTTCAGTAGTATAATATGCTAACCAGGAAGTATTTTGTATTAATTTATTTTTATTCGAAGATATTTCTGTAATATTTATGTAAGAAGCAGTGTATATTAAGGTATAGAACACCTAATATTTTTTTTAGTATCTTAAATGAAAGATCAGTTTTGCTTCTATCAATAATGTAATAATGAGAAATAAATAAAAAAAGAACCGGCATATTTTTTCAAAATGAAAAAATATGCCGGTTCTTCTGAGAGTTCAATAAGCAGATGTTGAGATGAAAATTAGTATGCGGATTTGGTTGCTTTTCTTATGGTATAGTAAAGCTGGCAATCGGATTCGCTTTTTTCAGCACCTTTGTAAAGGGCAGGCTGTGTTTTTTTCGCGGACTGCTTTTTCAGAAAAATTTTCACCTGCACTTCGTGTGAACCTTCCGAAATACCAGGCAATTTCGCGGGCCCCATTCCGTAGGCGTAGCCAAAAGCAAATTTCTCCAATATTTTTAGGGCAGCAAATGCCGTAGCACCGCCATGCTGCTGGTAGGAGGTACCCAATGATATAATATCTTTATAATGTAGAATCCCCATCATTTCCCACTGGTTTTTGAATCCTGGTATGATGCGATATAATGCTACTGGCTCAAACAATAAAGCTGAATTCTTAATTTGCTGTACATAGCTGGCAGAAAACTGCCGCACACCCAGATAATTATTAATGTCATCAGCTATTAAATAATCTGAACTCAGATTGGCCGTTTCCGAAATACTTATCCGGGGTAAAGAAAATCCTAACTTCAGATTTTTATTTCGGTAATGTACACCAAACTGTGCCTGAAAATTAACTTTACTGTCCATAGCCATCAGTACAGCCGGATCATCCGTATTTACTTTCGATAAATCATAACTGTGCACGCCTGCTCCAGCAGACAAGCCAAACTTCAGGTGTTGCTTATATCCTAACGGAACTCGATATCCATAAGTAACCAGTAAGGAAGTATTTTTGAGCAAAACACTTTTATCATTGAAAATACTTAATCCTAAAGAAACATTTGTTTTAGTTGGGTAATGCAGGGTAAAAGATGACGACGACGGAGCATCCTCCATATTAGCCCATTGCTTATAATACCGGAATGAACCTTCAATTAATTTACTGTTTCCCACATACGAGGGATTGTATAAACTTGAATTAAAGTAATATAATCCAAAAGAAGGATGCTGCTGTGCAGCGCCGGGGTGTATGTTGTATACTAACAAAAATAAAAAATTCCCCAAAAACAACTTCCAATAACTCATTTCCTCTGCTTTAAAAATTGATTAAAAAATGATAAAAATTATTATTAGTCATCATCAAAAAGCAAACCCGGCTCTATTTCTTATTAGAAAGCGCTTGTATAATGGTACAGGAAAGTGTAAGATAAGAATTGAAAATTGATAAGGACGGCATTAAAATAGTCCAAAATCCGTAAGCTCTAAAAAATAACCACATCGAAATATTGAAATTACCCTGAAGAGAAAGACGATTACATCATTTTACCTTATCTCCCTACTATTGTAACTTTTTTAGGTAATGGGATATGAAAGAAAATTAAAGATTTATGAGTTTTTTTACATAATTAAAATACCTAAATAATAAATATTTACTCAATATTATAAAAGGTTTGAAAATAAATAAAATAAATTTTATGTAATAAAAATGTTAGAAAATGTAAATTTATTGACATTTATCTTTTTTTTTACTATCATTGTTTTTAAGTATCTATGCTTAAAAAAACGGTTTAGCTATGCTGTAATTTTAAGTAAATAATCCCATAGGAATTTCTATAAAAAATCCAATTAATAGATTGGATTTAATTCAGCCGGTCTTTCATTGAGCGCTCACACTGTGAAGCTTTATAAGGTATTGGTTTGTGCAATCGCGGCATAATCGCTGCCAGCAAAATGGTCATGCTTTATAAAAGCTTATAATTAAAGAAGTTTGTTTTGCTATCATAATCCTTAATGCCACACTTTATCTATGTTATTTAATTCTTTTGAGTTTTTTCTTTTCCTTCCCATAGTATTATTTTTATACTGGGCAGTATGTAGAAAAAACCTTCGTTACCAAAACCTGTTGGTATTAACCGGTAGTTACATCTTTTATGGATGGTGGGACTGGCGGTTTCTGTTTTTAATTGCCGCCAGTACTTTAGTTGATTATTTTACTGGATTGGGCATATACCGCGCTACTCAAACCTCCAGAAAAAAAATCTTTCTCTGGTTGAGCCTTGGCTTCAACCTGGGTATGTTAGGAATTTTCAAGTATTATAACTTCTTTATTGATTCGTGGGTGGAAGCCTGGGGAGCAATGGGTTTTGCCATGCATACCCACACCCTCAACGTTATACTTCCGGTTGGTATTTCCTTTTATACCTTTCAAACATTAAGTTACACCATTGATGTATACAGAGGCACACTAAAACCTACCAGAAACTTTGTAACCTTTGCGGCATTTGTAAGCTTTTTCCCACAACTTGTTGCTGGCCCCATTGAAAGGGCTTCCCATCTGTTGCCGCAATTTTCCAGGTTCCGGTCTGTAACCGCGAAAGGTATCAGAATCGGGTTAAAGTTAATACTCTGGGGCCTGTTCAAAAAGGTAGTAGTAGCTGATAACCTGGCTGAATTTGTTACCCCGGTATATGAAAGTCCTGAAAACTTTTATGGTATCACCCTGATTGTGGCTACCATCTTTTTTGCTTTTCAGATTTACTGCGACTTCAGCGGTTATTCCGATATTGCCATTGGAACGGCGCGTTTGTTTGGTTTTAGCTTAATGACGAACTTCCGTACGCCTTACTTCTCACAATCAATACAGGAATTTTGGGGAAGGTGGCATATTTCCCTCTCAACCTGGTTTAGAGATTATGTATATATTCCTTTAGGAGGAAATCGAACCACCTTGGTAAAATGGCAGCGCAATCTAATTCTGACTTTCCTGATCTCCGGGCTTTGGCATGGTGCCAACTGGACCTTTGTGATATGGGGGCTTATTCACGGAATCGTAAATTCTTTTGAATCGCTGAATAAAAAGTTCAGATGGATTAGTCTTCAAAGCAGTATACTTTCAATAGCAATTACCTTTTTTATCGTTTGTATTTCCTGGGTATTTTTCAGAGCCGAATCAGTACATGACGCCTTTATTGTGTTGAAGCATGCTTTGCGTCTTAATCTCAACTTATACGCCGTAGTACGTCCATATCAATTGGCGGTTTCTGTTTTCAGCCTTATGGCATTAATCGCGTTTGAAGCATCGGTAAACGTAAAAATAGTCTATAATGCCTATAAAACGTCTCGCTGGGTAAGGTGGAGCGCGTATTATGCCTTGATATTTATGATTATTCTTTTTGGAAAAACTTCACATTCAGAATTTATATACTTTCAATTTTAAATACCATGATACCCAAAAAAAGACTATTTTCCACAGCAATATTTCTTGTGTTGCTTGCGCTGCTGACTTATTTAATAGGTCTACTTCTTCAAAGCAGTGCCATGATCTTTGATCCTAATGAAAAAAAAGTAGAAGCGATACTTGATTTTAAAAACGAAAATTATGATTTGATCTGTTTAGGAAATTCCATTACCCAGGCGGGCATCAATCCTATCTTTCTGGATTCTATATTAGGTATTAACAGTTTTAATTTCGCGGTTGGCGGTGCTACCATTATTGAAAGTGAGATCTTCCTGCGGCATTACCTTAGCTACAATAAAAAACCAAAATACATCCTTTACGGCTTGTATGTAAATGATGATAGTTGGGGAAACGATTTACGACCATCTATACGGTTCAGCGTTAATGACAATGCTATTCAATACTACTACGATTATCTGGAGAATAATAATATTTCCACTACTCATAAAAAAGATCTGTACAATCAATTTTCAGTTTTTCGGTACCGGAATACCTGCGAAAAAATGTTAAAGTTTATAGTTGATGGCAAAAACAGGCAATACTTTCACTACAAGGGCTTTTTGTATTCTAATATTAATAACAAAATTCCTAAAAAATTAAATCCCCATGAAAGTGGCATTAATTTGCCAGCACTGAGATCGTTTCATACCTATTGTGAGAAACAAAATATCCGGGTCATCTATGTAGAATTACCAAATTGCGAGGTTTTTAATCAAAGCACTTTAAAAAGAGATCAGACCATAAAAGACATACAGTCTGTAGTTGGGAATTCATTTATTTCATTTAATAATCAGTCAGCCAGCCTGTATCCTGAAGATTGCTGGGTAAGTTTGAATCACCTAAACAAAAAAGGCGCGGGAATTTTTACCAGCATACTAGCAAACGAGTTGAACCTTATAATTAAGGATGGATTTTTCCTGACATCTTCAAATAACCCATGACTTCAAAAAAAATTCCGGCTTTCATACCGGGATTTTTGTTTATACAATGACTATTTTTCTCTGTTTTACCGAATTACCCTGATTCCTCCCGATTGCGTACCGGTATCTTTACAGTTAAGGATATAGTAGTAATCTTTGCTGGGTAGCGGGCTCCCATTCAGCGTAGCATCCCAGTTATTCTGGTAAGGTGCTGCCTCAAACACGTTCTTTCCTGCCCGGTTAAAAATTCTTAACTGGCAGTTTTCAATCAAATCAATATTTTTGATTATCCAGAAATCATCAATACCATCACCATTGGGCGAAAAAGCTTTGCTGGCAATAATTTTACTGGTTGCGTTGGTTACCACAGTTTTTTCTTCTTTGAAAGCGGTTGACCTGCCATCGTCTGTAGCAGAAATATCCAGCGGAAAGCTCACCGCTCGTTCACCTGCTAATATATTTACTTCAGGCTTCTGATTAACAGAAATTTCTTTTTCTAAAAGCCGAGCGGCAATCGCATCAGTGTCAGTAGCTTCATCTTCTTGCACCTGAATTAAGTTCTCCTGAAATTCTATCGCTCCCACGTCTGGTTTGCCCTGAACAGGCTTTCCATTTATATCGGTACGATAACCGGTTATAACAATTCCGGCGTCAATAGCGGGTGAACCAGGCGCTAAACTGAAGTTTTCGTTAGCATCATTGATAAATACTTTTGATCCCCTGAAGTTCACCGATCCTATATTAATATCTCTAACTGTTTTGTACGCACCTCTACCCCCAACCGGATTTTTTTGTTTGGCATAATTCAACAATAAATTATTTTGTCCGACAGCAGATGATGACGGGTCATTTATCTGGATATCGTATTTTCTGCCACCAAGAATATTATTGCTAAGAGAAAGCTGCTTTATATCATTTCCTGCATAGATACCACATTTTCCAGCATCAACTGCCGTATTATTATATATTTCCCATCCATCAGGCCCACTGCTATTGATAGCGATGGCATTTCCCCGTACGGTGTAAATCAGGTTTCCATAAATTTTTCCGTTCCTGCTAAAACTGCTGTTGATCGCATCAAACTTGCCTGAACCAGCTACATTTAAATGATGAATGCTGTTAAAACGGATGATATTCCCCATACTTTTTGATGGGTCGGCACCACCTGCTCTTATGCCAATTCCGTTTTCGTTATTAGTTAGCGCATCGGCAGGGTGATGAATCTGATTGTATTCCACAACAATGTTACTTCCCTCATACAAATCAACCGCATGGTTACGCCATCCGGTAAGTTCGTTATTTCTGATGAGCAAACCCTCGTAATTACCTGAAACGGCCGTGATCAGATCAATACCTGTTTTTCCACTTGCATAGATCTTATTGTCAGCAATAAGACCGCCTTCGTGCAAACCGGCATGACCGCTAATGCCTTCTTTAAAATTAAAAACTTCACAATGGACAATGCTGGGATGTGTAGGATATTTACCTGCATTGAAAGCTGAAAATACGATACCTTGTGAACTTGTACCCCGCGCATGCCCTTCAATTTTACAATCCTTGATTTTTACATATTTAGCATCGCCTGCAACGCGAATTCCTCTTTTATCAGGAGCAGCTATTACATGGATATTGGCAATCGTTACATAATTTGTATTGATTATCCTGATAACGTCAGCAGCATTTCCGGGAGCGAATTTTGGGTAATTGCCTTTGCCATAGGCAGAAATTTGTATTTCTGCTGATGGGGAACCTGAGTTATTGATCACTAAATTTTCTTTCCAGGTATCTCCTTTTCTAAATAAAATAACATCGCCGGGAAAGAAAGTTTTACTGTTTACTTTGTCCAGGGTTTTCCAGGGAGCTTTTTCTGTTAATCCTGAATTGTTATCATTTCCTTTGGAAGCGGATACAAAATAAGTTTTTCCTTCGGTTTGTCCGGGAACCTTTACCTGAATGATTTGTTCGGTAAAGTTGACATTACCGTCATCATCGATAGCTTTCAGTTTTACAGTGAAGTCACCTTTTTTCTCAAAAGTATAGGTGATTATTCTACCATAGCCAATGCCGCCATCGCCAAAATCCCAGTGGTATTTCTTAACCGTACCATCACTATCGGTAGATGCTGTAGCATTAAAGTTTACGGTCAGGGGCACGGTACCTTCCTGTTTATCTGCCGAAAATTTAGCAACCGGTGGGTTATTGCTATTGCCAGGCTGACCAGGCTGACTCACTTTAATTATCATAGATTTTTTAGCGTAATCGCCCAGGTTATCAATAGCCTTAAGTGTTACGGTAAAGTCACCTTTATTCTCAAAAGTATAGGTGATTAATCTGCCATAGCCAATGCCGCCATCCCCAAAATCCCAATGATATTTCTCAACCGTACCATCACTATCGGTAGATGCTGTGGCATTTAAGCTCACCGTCAGGGGCACAGTTCCCTCTTGCTTATCTATCGAGAATTCAGCAACCGGTAAATTATTGCCGGGCTGGCCTACAGTTATAACTATGGTTTCAGAAGATTTTCCTCCTTTGTTATCAGTAACGGTCAGTTTTGCTGTAAAATTACCTTTTTCCCCATAGGTATGGTTAACAATTTTACCATTTCCAATTTTACCGTCGCCAAAGCTCCAGGCATATGCTACAATTTCACCATCCGGATCCTTAGAATCAGTCGCGTTGAAATTAACTGTTAAAGGAAAATCTCCAGTTTTTTTATCTGCTTTAATCACTGCCTGAGGCGGGGTATTGGAAGGAAGCAAGGTAGTAATTTTAACAATATTGCTATAAGTGGGTTTGGCATCATTATTTTCTAACTTCACTCTATAGGAATAGGGAGTTCCATCTGTAAGACCCCTATCAGTGTAAGCAGTCACATTTTTCAGAGTTGTAAACACAGCTACCAAATCCCTATCAGATTCGGCCTTTCTCTCAATAGTAAATCCTGTTTCTTTGTTAGAATTGTCATTCCAAGATAATGCTGCCGAACTGCCGGTAATATTATTTATTTTCAGATTTAACGGCGTAGTGGGCACATCGCCTCTGGGTCCATCCTGTGTTTGGAGTTCATAGGCTCCCATATCAGGTGCTTTCCCACTATAGGGCAGGCTTACACCCTGTCCTTTTTGCCAGGCAAGATCCTGATTAACGGTAAGGATATTGGAATTATAATCTATCTTGATAATTCTTGCTTTATTCTGTTGTCCTTCCAACTGAATTTCATCTCCTTCTATAAGCCCCCAACCGTCGGTAAAAAAATAAGCATCTTCCACAGGTATATTTTTTCCACTACCGGCACCCGTGGTTACGGTGAGAAAAGTACCTGCGTCAATCATAGGAGAGCCAGCCGCTAAATGCATATCTCTGCTTCCTTCATTCACAAATCCCGGACTAACAGCAATATTACCCTGCCAATCAAAAGGCTGATTGCACTCTTTTAAATTTTCACCATTAAAAATGTTATTATTAAAAAAACTGTTATCGTGGTTCTCGCTTTGCATGAGCTGCATCCTGAGGTTATATTCCTTATTTTTATAAAGAATATTATTACTTATTTTATTTTCTTTTACATCGCCTGCGGATGCGTCTCTCATCCACAAACCATTGTAGTTATCAAAAAATGTGTTGTTATAAATGTGATTATTTTGTGGATTTGTATTTTCATCCTTAATACCGTGCAATTCGATACCATACCCATTGTTGATCATTACATTGCCTCTGATAATACTATTTTCAGCTCCTGCCTTAATTCCCCTTTGCCTTCCTCGCTTCATGGATCTATCTTTTACTGTACCACACCAGTTCACCGCGTAATCTTCGCCGCCATCCACAATAATATTATTTTCAATTAAAGTATGACCAGGCCCTTTATAAAGGTCAATAGAACCATGCCATCTGCATTCAAAATAGTTATTTCGAATAATATTGTACTCGGTTAATTGCCCTCTTTTCTGTATGTTCAATCCATTGTGGATACCACCATAAAACTTATTACCGTCAAATAAATTATAAGCAGAATTGAAACAGGTAATCAGATCGTTGGGTCCGCCTACAGCAGTATCAGGGTCATCGCCGGTACATTTATCTTTTAATACATTATTGATAATTTTATTATAGTTAGCCGCATTTGCCATATTGATCCCATTGTAACCGCCAGCTTCTTCCATAAAGCAATTCCGGATAATGCAATGGTTACCACTGGGGTCAAAATTAACCCAGGCTCCTCCAACGTTCAGTATGGAGAAACCATCAATAATGATATAGGCTTTATCAGCCAGATCAACCCCATGCCGCACGCCAGTAATTATTACTTCGTCGCTTCTATAGCGTGCGTATGTAATGTATTTTCCTGGTTGCCCCGAACGGATGGGTTGTATGGTTTCCTGGTAAGTACCTTTTAATAAATAAACAATGTCGCCTGGCTGCAACTCTTTATTGGCTTTCCCAATTGTTTTCCAGGCCATTTCAGCGGATGTACCACGATTAGTATCCTTACCAGCAGCACTTACATAAAAAGTATTTCCCTGTGCCATTGCATCGAGGCAAACAGCAAAAATTAATAAGACCCACAATACATTAAAAAATCTCACCATCTTATCCTTTTGTTATAACAATTTAAAAAATATATGTCTATTAAATATTTTAGCCGAACCCAATTTTACTTTTTACCTAAATACCGAAGGATCTATTTATAAAAAGTCCATACTCCGGTCCTAACGGCAGCTTATGTCAGACTCAAAAAACAGTCCTAATTCAATATAATATAAATACAAAAGGGTAATGATTATTAGTATAGTTTTACTAATCATTTAAAATTTAAATTAGCGTAATGGTTCATTTCACCTTATATGGATGCTTAAGTAAATTAGTTATAAAAAATCTTTTTTTAATTCATTCAAAAACCAAAGAAATTTATAAATAATAAATTTCTTACCTGAGTACAAATCTGATTTAATTGTTAACCATGAAATTACAGGTGGCTAAAAGTGCATTTGGAACGACAAAGTATTTTAGGTTATACCACAAGCAGTAATCATCAACGGCTATTCGCATAGGCGAAGCTGCTTTTAGTATGTTAAATATAATTATGTTATTCGAAGAGGTTTAATTATTATCTAAGGATAGTCTATCACTATTTTTGCTAGCGGAATACTCACTTTTTAGCATTATTCTATCCTTAATATAAATCTCTGTAGTAAAGGTAGTAGAAGCCGAAGTAATGGTGTTATAAATGGTTTGCCCTTTTATTTTCTTTTGAAAAGAAGGAGAATACCAACCTAAGATAGGATCACTTTGTCCTGACAATACCGAAGGCTTTAGTTTTTCATCAACTTTCAGTAAAACAGCCCTGCTTTTTCCATTCGTAATCATAAATTCATTGGGGGCAACAATTTTAATATTGGCATCAGGATGCACGTGCAGTGGCATTTCAAAAAAATGTGGTTCCTTGCAAAATACATGGTCTTTGATCACTATTTTTTCATTTTGCTTATCGAAATATAATTCTCGTTCGTGTTTTACTCCGAGTGTAATATAACCCGTATGGAAAGCTTTGATATAATCTTCATGATTATTGGACCGCATTTCAATTATTCCTGCTTTATAGTGGTCGGCCCACATGGTTGGCCCTGTAATTTTTGCCTGATCGGTATAATCAACCCTGATAGTGTTATGAGATAATGTTCCCATAAAATACTTCCGCCAATCCGGATCGGTGTGGTATACATAGGTTCCCGAATCAACAAAAACAGGGTAACCATCCACATACATAACCCACGAGAGCGCGTCGGCATGGCCATGCGCAGCGATGGACAAAAAACCAAGTGGGGCCGCATCAAAATGTAAATAGATCTCTTTTTTGTCAGTCTGTTTTTTTAATATACAATGGCCTTCTTCTTTAAAAAATACCGACTCTTCCCAAGCATTATCTTCTGCCAAAGCAGCAAAATGTTTCTCACCCTCCTTTCCAAATAATATGGCATTCCGCGAATCAAACCCGTTTGATTTACGCTTTAATTTTGGATCGTTAAAAATAATGGCGCCGGAAGTTAGTATAGACTTAAAATTATTAAAATATTGATTGTGATACAGGATAAATGTTTTCCCATCGTCTTCGTCCCCATAAAATGGGATATTACCTTTAGTATCCATCAAATGATAGATGTAGTAGCATATTTTTTTCAACATTTTTTTGTAGCCTGATGAAAAAATGTTGTTTGTTTTTTCACCAACCACATAGGGCAAAAGGAAAAAATCGGTAATAAACTGAATGTATTCCGCTGCTTCTTCCTTGTTTATTCCATTTTCCGAGTGCTGCTTAATAATTTCTTTTTCCAGGCCGGCTTTGGCATACGTTAACCATTTTTTTGATTCATTAAACTTCCAGAAAGAGGCAGCAATGAACAAACCGGCATATTCGCTGATCAGGTGGTTATTGGCCGAAGAAAACTTTGATGGATTGTCGTAGTTGTACAGGCAATGTAAATAAATAGAAGGGATCCAGTTTTTTTCGACAAAATCGCGGAAGTCTTTATTTTGCTGAATTATTTGATTTACATCCAGAATTTCCCAACTCAGAAACCAGGTAATCAGGCGCAGGTTTACCTCGATATTGCTATACCAGTTCACCCCCTGCAAATACGGGTTTTCACTGATCCACGATTCGGTAATTTCCTGAAACTGCTTCAGATAATCAGCATCACCAGTAGCACGGTATTGCATAGCGATTCTGGTAAGAAACTGCAGCCGGTTTACCTCCCACACATGCTTGGCACTACCGAATTTATCAGTCCGGATATCAATATCTTTGGCGAAAGTTTTGGGAAACTCCTTTCCTGAGGCAATATCCAAATGCCAGTTAATAGGTGCCTGATAATTAAAAGATATACCAAAAATATCCAGCACAGGCTGGTAATTATCGTAAGGCAAAACCAGAGGAGCTAGCACTGGCTGTGGCAACTTTGCGAGCTTAACATCCGGAAAAAAGGCTACCAGCTTTTTCTTTTCTTTTCTTTTCTGTAAAAACTGGGAAATACGATAAAAAATTTCGGGTACAGACATGGTCTGCAACCGATGATAATACCATTTTATATCCATTACTGGTTCTGATTAAGCACTTGCTGATAAATATTCAGAATTTTTTTCCTAATTACTGCTGCGGTATAGTTTGATACTGCTTTGGCATGGTTCCTCAATGCTATTTCCTTATATAAACTTTCTTGCGTTACCAGTTGCATCAAAGACTCTTCAAAAATTTCAGGATCTTTGCTTTCAGTAAGAAACCCATTCACACCATGTTCTACCACATCTCCTATTCCGGCGTTGTAACGGGAGATAACAGGCATCCCATACATCATTGCCTCAAGAATGGCTACGGGCAGCCCTTCGCCATAATAAGTAGG
>JBGTIS010000327.1:0-22401 GCA_041745535.1 Cyclobacteriaceae bacterium
GGAATATAAACAACACAGTACAATTCTGGAGCAGATTCAACAAAAATACAATCTGCCCGATCAGTTTATCCTATTTCTTGGAAACACCGCGCCTAAAAAAAATACTAAGCGTGTAATCCAGTCTTATGCACTTTATTGTGATCAGAATAAGGAGCATTTACCATTGGTAGTATTGGATTTTCCGAAAGAAAAAATTTATTCTATTCTCAAGGAAGTAGGTAAAGAGCAACTAATTAACCAAATTTATTGTCTTGGATATATTAGCAGAAGCAACATGCCTTATTTATATAATCGTGCGACTATTTTTCTGTATCCTTCACTTAGGGAAAGCTTTGGTATGCCCATTTTAGAGGCCATGGCTTGTGGTACACCGGTAATTACTTCCAATACCTCGGCCATGCCGGAAATTGCAGGGGATGCAGCTATTTTGACTAACCCGGAAAATAAAGAGGAAATGGCCAGCCATATTAATAGGCTACTATCAGATAGCTCATTATATTCTTCGTTAAAAAAGAGAGGGATTTCGCGCACAAAAGATTTTAGCTGGAGCAAAACAGCAAAAAATATCCTGGACACCTATAAAGAGATTTTTTCTTGACCTGAATATAGTAAACAATTAATTATGGCAATTGTAAATTTTTTATTTACTCTTTTTTATCTATACAGCATAATATCGGTACTGTATTTTGCCATATTTACTTTGGCGGGGCGCATAAAAAGATCTCCTAATTATTTTCCGATTTCCAGGAAGAATAAGTTTTTGGTACTAATTCCCGCCTACAAGGAAGACCTTATTATTATCGATACCATAAAGCAAGCACTTAAACAAAACTATTTGCCTGAGTATTTCCAGGTTATGGTAATTGCCGATTCATTTAAAGATGAAACGATCCGTAAGTTGGAAGAATACCCTATTAGGGTGGTACCAGTAAAATTTGAAAACAGTACCAAAGCAAAATCAATCAATACGGCACTAAACCTTATACCGGAAAATCAATTCGATGCCGTACTGATTTTGGATGCGGATAATATAATGGAAGTTAACTTCCTTGAAAAAATCAATGCAGCCATGCAGCAGGGTTTTAAAGTAGTACAGGGGCATCGGGTAGCTAAAAATCTGAATACTCCTTTTGCGGTTTTAGATGCGGCCAGTGAAGAAATTAATAATCTTATTTTCAGGAAAGGTCATCGGGTATTGGGCTTGTCATCAGCACTTGCCGGTTCAGGAATGGCCTTTAACTTAAATTATTTTAAAAAAACCTGGCAGGACATTCACGAAACCTCGGGAGAAGACAAAAACTTTGAACTGAAACTGTTGAAAGAAAGAGTTGTAGTAGAATATGTGGAAAATGCTTTTGTTTTTGACGAAAAAGTTCAAAACATGGCAGTTTTGTCACAACAACGTACCCGTTGGATAGCAGTACAATTGTACCATTTAAAAAAATATTTTCTGAACGGCCTGAAAGAATTATTTATAACCGGCAATATTGATTATTTTGATAAAGTATTGCAAACCGCGCTTCCTCCACGAATTATGTTAATTGGTATCTTGCCATTGATTACCCTGCTGGTATATAGCCTTAGTCATGCTTTTTCGCTAGAGGTTTTTCCATTGCCAAAAGCCTGGCTGGCGCTCACTATTTTTTACCTGATTATGTTGTTAATGGCTTTACCGCGATCATTTTATAATAAGAAAACCTTTAAATTTTTATTCTACTTACCCATGGGAATATGGGCCATCACCTTATCTTTTTTCCGAATCAGAGGACAACACAAGAAATTTCATTCTACTCCTAAATCAATTGTTAATTCAGAGTAGAAAATTATTTTTTAAGATACACCTCAATATAAGAAGTTTCAGGTATCCGGGGGGCAAGAAAAAGGGTGTCTAACCGGTAGTATTTCTTTAAACAGTCCTGTACTTCATACGGATAAAAATTGTTCAGTTCCGGAATAGTTTCAAAAAGAACAAGGTCGTATTCTTTATTGGCGATTTTCTCACAAAAATCTCCAACTTGTTTATCAAATAAGCCTACCCCTTTGTGATACCACAAAGGATGCTCAGGCCCCGATTCGAGCGGGAAACCAAATTCATAAGTTAGGGGAGTTAATTCAGACATGTTCAACACCCTGACCTCATCAGGATTATTGAAAATTTCCAGATTTTTCAGGTAATCCATGCCTTTAACGGTTTCTTCGGGCAGGTAAATATTATGGAACGATTTGTAATTGGAAAGCACCCATTTGGAGCGGTTAAATTCATCATTAGCTACTGTAGCAGAATCAACAATGAAGGTGTTTTTAGAAATTACTTCCGGATATTCAGTTTTTGCCAGCATGGGCTTTACTTTTCCTCTTATATTTCTGATCCAGTAAATGCCAAGCCACCAGAAACCAATTAGCACCACCGCTATTACTACCACTTTTATTTGCTCATATTTTATGCCCAGGCTGAAATAGGAAAAAATAAAGGCAAAAGCGAAGCTATGAAAATAAATATTACCTTCAATAGGTGTGTAACTGGTTACCTGAATTAAGGCAGCCTGTGCGATAATCCCTACTGTTAAAAGTGCAAACAGCACCTGTTTTTTGTCAGAAATATATGCTTGAAAGTTATCTGCTTTACTTATAATAATAAGCACTATCATTAAAAGATAGAACTTGATCCATTCTGACTTTCCCAGAATCTCATCAAGGAAATCCATAATATTGACGCGTGAATAATGGGGGGGTTGGCCGTAATTAAACCAGTAACCAAAACCATAAGGTAGAAATGGTAAAATAAAAATGGCCATAAAAATACCAACAAACGCCAGATAGAAAGCCGGGTATTTATAATTTTTTTCTATAATCCCATTATAAATAACCACCACTAATCCGAATATGATTCCCAAGGCGCCGGTATCCTGTTTGGTAAAAAATGATAAGACCATAAAAAACGCTCCCAATGCTAAAAAAGAAATAATCTTTTTCAGGTTGCTATTAAAAATAGCCAAAAGCAAAAAGTTAAGGCCTAACAGCTCAAACACAAAAACAGTGTGATTGTACCAGGGCCAGAAGTTTCTGGGTAAATATGAAAGACATAAAACCAGAATAGACAAAAAGATAATGCCCTGCCGCACACCCAGCAACTTAAGCACCGAGCGGAAAGAAACGAGCGAAATAATATTAATAAAAACCTGTGCTTTGATGAGTGTAAACACAAATGGGCCAAATATTTTAAAAAATAGGGCCGGTATTATCCAAAACACAAAGCCCATGGGCAAGCCAAAATCTTTATAAGGAATTTGCCCCATCGATAATCGGTATGCACCTTCCCAGGCCAGAAAGAGATTGATCCTGTACGGAAAACTAAATAATAAAGGAAGACAACAAAAAAAAAGAATAACCGCGAAGTCGAGAAAAAAGAACTGACGGCTGGAAATATCCTTATTAAGAAACATAAGAGTTTGAGTAAACTGGTAATTTAGTTGGGATACCGGGTAATACGAAATTTTACCTGTGAATAAATTTTGCTAACAGGCCAAACACGGGCAAGAGCAAAAGCACAAAAAGAATATTTATAAAAAATAGCACAATCCAAACTTCTACGGGTATGTTGTATTGTAAATTATCGAAAAGTAATGGCCATGTTTTTAAACTAAAAAGGCAAAATACCAAAGAAATACACACACATACAAAACAATAAACCACAAATTGCTTACTACCTATTAACTTTTTCAATATTTCTTTTTTTTCTGAAAGCCACCAAAGCGCAATGCTGATAATCCAGGGGAAAAAAAGAAAAAGAAGTCTGATTTCGTTAAACCTCCCGCCCAAAAATGTTGAACCAAAAATAAGAAGAAAAGCCCAGGGTGCCGACCGGAGAATCATTTGTCGGAGTGCATTATATGTATTTATTTTTATTAAGTGCTTGCTTATTAAGGCATCAAAAAAAATAATCCACAACCAACCAAAAGTGATGAAAATAAAAGCTATACTTTGTCCTATGTTTTCCAGATTATAGAGAAATGATTTTTCCAGAACCGGGTAAGATTCAAATCCCATATAAATTCTGATACCGAAAATTACTGACGCGGAAGTTAATGCGATTATTAACCTGGAAAAAAAGGGGAGTGCTGAGAAAAATAAAATCATAAAAGGAAGAATAAGCAGGGTTTCCCGACACAACACGCCCAGGATAGAAAGTAGCAGCACCAAAGTGCTTTTTTTTTGGATGGTATACAGCATACCCAACGATAATAACGTATAGGCCAGTGTATCTTCACGTGTATGAACGGGAAGGGAATAGGCCATTAACATAGGCGGGGAAGAAAGAAAAATAAGCGCTCCAGCCAGGGAAAAATATAGGCTAAAATGTAACCGTCGCAATAAAAAGTAAAAACTAAGTACCGAAGCAATAAAAAAAAGTAAACTCCAGGTTTTATAGGTGAGATAAAATGAATTATTATCCGCATCAGAAAATAATAACCGCCAGCTGCTGTTGATCACCCAGGGAAAGAGGACACGATATTTATAAGGCGCCTGATCTGAAATTTGCCATTGATAAAGCGAGTCAGGCTTGGACCATAATTCTTTTCCGGTTTTTTCTATACTGCCTAAGTACCCACCTAAATACTGATTACTAATATAAAAAATGGACATGCTAACCAGAATAAGAAGAAAGAGGTAAAATTTAAGTTTGCTTATTTTCAAAGTATAATTTTTTGCAAATACATAAATATTTTTGCTCTTGAACAATGTGACAGGCGTATATTGGTCGAAAATTTAACAATATTACCTAACAGACGAAATTATTTAAATATATCCACATCAAATTGAATATTTGCGGTATTTAAATTGATTTAGATTTATCAGTCTATTTATTTTATAAATATTTTTTCTACTAAAGAATAAATAATTGAAAAAAGCTTTTAATAAACTTTATGTAATTCTTAGGATGGTGAGGGCCCAGCAATGGGTAAAAAACTTGTTTTTATTAATTCCTCCTTTTTTTGCCGGTGTTCTCTTTGATTTAAATTTACTCCCAAAGCTTTTTTTAGGGATTATATCTTTTAGTTTGGTTGCCAGCAGCATTTACATGATTAACGATATCGGGGATATCGAAGAAGACCAGCTGCACCCAAAGAAACGAACCAGGCCCCTCGCCGCTGGTAAAGTAAAAATTCCGGTAGCGATTGTTTTTCTGATTATATTTATCATAGTAGGATTTACCATTGGTTTTCTTCTTTCAAAAGGGTTTTTTATTATCATTCTAACCTATTTTTCACTTAACCTGGGATACTCCCTGGGTCTTAAAAAAATACCAATCTTAGACATTTTTATTGTTGCATCTGGCTTTTTGTTCCGCACTATTTCCGGGGGATTTATTGCCGAGGTAATTATTTCCCAATGGCTGGTAATTATGGTCTTTTTATTGGCCTTATTCCTTGCATTGGCAAAACGACGTGACGACCTTCTGGTAAAACAGGCTTCCGGTAACGTAACACGCAAATCAGTAAAAGGGTATAACATGGATTTTGTGAATTTCAGTCTGGCCATGCTTTCCGCTATTATTGTAGTTTCTTACCTTATGTATACCATAGAAGAGGAGGTAACCCAACAATTTCACTCTGAACATCTTTACTTTACGGCAATTTTTGTAATAGCTGGTATTATGCGCTACCTGCAAATTACTTTGGTTGAAGAAGATAGTAGCTCACCCACCAAAGTATTATATACCGATAAGTTTATAATTTTTACATTATTAGGCTGGCTGCTCAGCTTTTTCATGATTATTTATTTGCCTACCCTTTAAGTTCTCATTAATTTACCTTAAGTAAAAAAAATATATAATGAATAAAGTTCTCATTTTAGGTGCCACCTCAGATATGGCACAGGCTATCGCCCATATTTTCGCTGAAAAAGGATACAGCCTGGTGCTTTCAGGGCGCAATACAGCGCCGCTTGATATTGCTGCCAAGGACCTTACCATACGGTATGACGTTCCTGTTGAAGTGCGCAAATTCAATGCTACTGATTTCAGTAGTCACGAGGAATTTTATAACCAAATGAACGAAAAGCCTGATATTACCATTTGTGTATTTGGGTACCTGGGAGAGCAGCTTACGGCACAAACCAACTGGGAAGAATGTCGCAGAATTATAGATACTAACTATACAGGGGCGGTTTCTATCCTGAATATTATTGCTAATGATTATGAGGCAAAAAGGCAGGGATGTATTGTAGGCATCAGCTCGGTGGCTGGAGAACGGGGCCGGCAAAGCAATTATGTATATGGCAGTGCCAAGGCCGGCTTTACTGCTTATCTTTCTGGTTTAAGAAATCGGCTGTTTAAAAAAGGCGTTCATGTGGTAACGGTAAAGCCTGGGTTTGTAAATACCAAAATGACGGAAAACATGAAATTGCCCAAACCGATTACCGCACAGCCCGAACAGGTCGCGAAAGCAGTTTATAACGCGGTAGTAAAGAAAAAGAATAATGTGTATACACTTCCGGTATGGCGTTTTATCATGATGGGTATTAAAACAGTTCCGGAAACGGTTTTCAAAAAATTAAATCTATAGTCAAATTTTGGCAATACACTTCTTTTTAAGCCATATACTTTTTCCACCAGTACTGAAACACAATAAGTGCCCAGATGGTAGCATGCACATCTTCCGGATTACTGGAAAAAAGTTTCTTCTTGAGGTGCAGTATTCCTTCTAAATCGAAAACACCCTGCTCTTCAATAAATGAATCGCTCAGTAAATCATGGGTAATGGTAGTTTTAAGTTCGGTACGGAACCATTTCAGTAAAGGCACCTCAAAACCATGTTTAGGTCGTTTGTAAAGTTCAGGGGGAAGCTCATGACGGAAAGTATCTTGAACAATTCGTTTTTTCATGGAACTGTTAATTTTAGCGTCTTCAGGAAGCTGAAAGGCGAATGCTACTACTTCATGATCTAGAAACGGTACTCTTACTTCCAACCCGGCAGCCATCGACATCAGGTCAACTTTGGTAAGCATGTCATTGGTTAATACCAGTTGCGCGTCGGTATAAAGAATTTCATTCATAGTTTCTTTATCTGAAAAATATTTAAGAATCTCTTCTTTTCTCTTTTCAAAATCATGAAATTCAACCTGGCTAAGGCTATCTGAACTGAGCAGGCGTGCTGCATTTTCTTCCGTGGCTAGGGCAGCCCAATGCCAGTATCGGTCTTTGGGCGTAAATTGCAACCCTTCGGAGAAACGCTGAAGTTGCCGTACTTTGTTCCCTAAAGGATTGCCGCGCGATTTGGGAAGCATTTTCCATAGCGGTAATAAACTTTTAATAGTATGTACCGCCATTCCATTATTTTTAGCCCTGAAAGCGGCTGCATGCTTGTTATATCCTGAAAAAATTTCATCAGCGCCATCACCGGAAAGCGCTACCGTGGCTTTCTTCTTTGTTTCTTTACTAAGAATATAGACAGGAATGGCCGAGGAATCGGCAAAAGGCTCATCAAAATAATCAAGGATTTCAAACAGGTGATGGTATAAGTCCTGATTGGTTAAGGAGAAAACAGTATGTTCGGTATTAAATTTTTGTGCGACCAGCTGCGCATAATTAGTCTCGTCGAAATAGGGTTCATCGCGATAACCAATGGAAAAAGTATTGAGCTTATCCACATGCCGGGAAGCCAGGGCAGTAATTACTGACGAATCAATACCACCACTAAGAAAAGCGCCCAGGGGGACATCAGCCACCAATCGCCTTTTCACAGAGGTTTCGAGCAGGTTTGCAAACTTGTTTTGCAACTGCTCGTAACTCAGCTGATCTGTATTTAAGGCATTTTCATTATAGGGAATTTGATAATATTGTTGAATAGAAACGCGTTTTTCCGCAGCCTTCGCTACCATGATATAATGACCGGGCATGAGCTTTTTCACTCCTTTAATTATGGTATCAGGTGCCGGAATATAGTTGAGCTGCAAATACTGGTATAAGGTAGTGTAATCTATGTTTTTTTCGATGCCATACTCCAGAATGGACTTCATTTCAGACGCGAAAATGAATTTATCCTCATCCTGAAAATACAAAAGAGGTTTAATACCGATTCGGTCGCGGGCAACAAAAAGGATATCCTCAATTTCATCGTAAATGGCGAAGGCAAAAAAACCATTGAGTTTCTCCAGGCAGCCAGGGCCTTCCTGAATATAAAGTCGCAGCAGTACTTCCGTATCAGAAGCTGAAGTAAACTGCATACCTTTACCAGCCAGATGTTCCCGTAAAGCCTTATAATTATAAATTTCACCATTAAAAACAATGGTATACCGGCCAGTGGCATCACTCATGGGCTGGTTTCCGTCGCTGCTGGTATCGATGATAGATAAGCGGCGGTGGCCCAGGCCTACGCGATTGCGAATCACACTTTTTCCAAAGTCAGGACCACGACGACGCAAAACTTCGGTAGCTGCCGAAAGGTTGATCATGTGAAGTCTTCCCAATTCATTAAAGGCATAAATTCCGGTAATTCCACACATGGTGAGAGCAGATTATGGTTTATTAATAGGTAAAAACTCAGATACCTGAATTAAAAAAATTAGAATAATATTTTACAAATATTAAATCTGATGATCAAAAATCTTGCGCGATTGATAATAACATTAAACAAAATTGAAAAAGTACTATCCGGCGGCCATATAATCTACAAATAGGACAGAGGCCTTTGGTTAATTAACCCTTTCAATATTTGTTTGAGTAAAATAAGATTTACAATCAGGGAATATAAAAATCAAAAATAATATCGTTCATGCATTTGAAATGGCCTTTTGGGCATTGCCTATATCCAATTTTAGAACAGGGGCGACACCGCGCTTTGTTGTTTTCTAAAATAGTGAATTTTGTGCGGTACGGATACATACCAAATAAAGGAATAGTATTACCCCAAATGCAAAAAATCCGTTTTTTAAAGGCGGCCGCGATGTGCATGAGGCCGGTATCGTGGGTAAACACATAACTGGCATTTTTAACAATGGAAGCTGACTGATTGAGATTGTATTTGCCACAGGCATTGTACACCAGCGTTTTCTTATTCAGCTCAAATAATTTGGGTTCATAGCTTTCCGATGCCTTATTACGGCGGAAAAATGCTTCTATTTGCTCTCCAACGGCAAAATCATTTTTATCTCCCAGCAGAATAACAGGTTTGTTGATGCGATCGCACAGTTCAATCATGCGTTTAACCGGTAGTTTTTTCGTATTATGCTGAGCGCCAATGGCAAAAACTACATAGTCGGTTCGGTGGGTTTCTGGTAACCAATCGTCTTCAACTTCATCTTTATGTGGAATAAAGTAGTCTAACCCCAGGCTGTCCATTTTCACTCCCAAAGCTTTTACCGTATCCATATACCGATCTACTATGTGTACATTGGGTAATTTGTTGATTTTAAAATTCACCATCAGCCATTTTTCAATATTCAGCTTATAGTAACTGTAACTTTTTTTACCCAGCGCCATTTTAATCATCAGGGTACGCAGGTTGTGGTGCAAATCAATTACATAGTCATAGTTTTCCGATTTTAATTTTCTGATTAAATTCTTTAATTTTTCCTTATCTCTGTCAAAACAAATCAGCTTGTCCACATATGGGTTACTCCGTAAAATAATTTCATATTTTTTCAGCGTACAATAATGGATTTCCGCGTCGAGCTGAACTTTTAGATTGCGGATTACAGGAGTAGTTAATACGATATCGCCAATAGAGGAAAAACGTATTATGAGAATTTTTTTTCTTGCCATTCCCGCAAAGATATAATTGAGATTTTCCAAAAAAATTATTCAACCCGCATTTAATTTTTAAATTCATAATATTTGATAATATGTTTAGTTTTTTGTAACGTTAGTATAGAATCGGCCAAAGGGGCATGATTTAATTTGTTAGGAAACTATTATGGTTTTCGGCAGTTACAGTTAATAGGGAAGTGAAAATGTATGGATATGATGAGATTAATAAGTTTTACTGCTCTTTTGTTATTCATCTTTGTTACACATGGCATATCTCAGGTACTTCAACCTGAACGCGTGGAAATTGAAATTAAAGAATCAGAAAACGATTTTACGGTAGTTTCAGCAGATGAAGAAGGAATTATTATCTTCCGCAAAGATGAACTCAACTACAATAACCGAGAAAAAGGAAAAAATTCGTGGGAATTTATCAAGTACGATACCTCACTGAAAGAACAGTGGAAAAGGACCTATGGGATTGACATTAACTATGAATTAATTGGTTATGATTATGAAAATGGTCAGTTGGTTTTATTGTTTCAGGATGGGCCTTATTACGATAGAAGTATGGGGCTTATCAACATGACGGCTAACTCAGGCGATACGATCGTGCATTCCATTAAGCGCGTTGTACCCATTGTACTGAGTTATTTTGAAATAGTGGGGCAAACAGTTGTTTTGGGTGGAGAAGTCAATTACAAACCGGCCGTTATTAATTACGATATGCTTACTCGTAAAATCAAAGTACTACCAGGCATTTATGGGAATCGAGGTGAATTGTTAGACATTCAACCAAATGATGAAGACCAGACCATCGATGTACTTATGGCTGAGCTTATGGATGACAAACGCGTTACAGTTACCGTTAAAACTTTTGATCAGTATAGCACCTTATTACAGAATGTGCCCATGCAGCCAGATACTAAAATAAATCTTCTTGACGCGCAGGTTTCTGAGTTTGATGGACAAAAGCAATTTGTGGCAGGTACTTACGGACCCAAACGGTCAAAATATTCGCGCGGCATGTTTATTTCTTCCATTAATCCGGATGGCCAGCAGCAGATAAAATATTACAATTATGGCGATCTGAATAATTTTTTTAGTTACATGCGCGAAAAGCGGGAAGCAAAAATTAAAAAAAGAATTGCCCGAAGAAAGGAAAAAGATAAAAAGATACGGCTAAACTATCGGGTAGCTGTACATGAGTTAATTGCCGATAATGGAAAATATATATTGCTTGGCGAAGCATACTACCCCCGATACAATAATAACTTCTACAATTACTATGGCGGATATTATAATTCCAGATTCAACGACTCATATTTTGACGGCTACCGCTACACCCATGGTATCGTAGTGTGTTTCGACAAAAAAGGTAATTTGCTATGGGACCATTCTATTAAGTTAGATAATATGAAAAGTATGGAGTTAGAGCAACTGGTCCAAATTAATGTAATGGACGAGCAAGTTGTACTAATGTATTCTTACGACGGTGAAATAAAAACTATGGTAGTTGACAAAGACGGTGAAATTATAGAAGAAAAGCTTAAATATCCCATTAAACTGGCTCACGAATTTGATGAGGTAAAGAAGCGAGATAATGAAACTCCCGGGTTTAAGAAATGGTATGGCCCCTATTTTTTCGCATATGGCATCCAGAGAATAAAAAACATGGAAGACCGGGAAGTGTCTTTTAACAGAAAAGTATTTTTTATAAATAAAGTCGTTTACCAAAACAACAAAATGGTGTATAATGAATGATACTATTTCTGCTTAATTTTGCAGAATTGATATTATTTATCTTATTACTCATCTATCCTTTCTTTCTCTTTGGATTTCAATTTAGTCCTGCATTATATTTGTCGATAACAATGGCGGAAAAACGACTAATTCTGGACAATGAACTGCTGGACATTACCTTGAGCCGGCTAGCACACCAACTCATTGAGAACCATGGCGATTTTGACAATACTGTAATACTTGGGTTACAGCCCAGAGGTATTTTTCTGGCCGACCGGCTGAAAAAGAAATTAGAAAGTTACATTGGCAAGCCAATTAGCCTGGGTTACCTGGATATCACTTTTTATCGCGACGATTTCAGAAGAAGGGAGGCACCCCTGAAAGCAAATGCTACCCATATTCCTTTTCTGGTTGAAAGCAAAAAAGTAATTCTGGTCGACGATGTGCTGTACACGGGCCGTTCTGTACGTGCCGCATTGGATGCGATGACCGCGTTCGGTCGTCCTCGAAAAGTGGAACTTTTAGTACTAGTAAATAGAAAGTATACCAGACATTTACCGGTAGAACCTATGTATGTAGGGAAAGCTGTAAATACAATTGATACACAAAAGGTATTAGTTGAGTGGGATGAAAAGGGAACACAAACAGGCAATGTCTGGCTTACCTCAAAACAGGATACTTAATGGAAGAATTACGAGGCAAACACCTCCTGGGCATTAAAGATCTTTTGCGCGAAGAAATTGAACTTATTTTCGAGGTCGCGGATAATTTTAAAGAAGTTATTAATCGCCCAATTAAAAAAGTTCCCTCGTTACGCGACATTACCATTGCTAACGTATTTTTTGAGAATTCCACCCGAACCCGACTTTCTTTTGAACTGGCGGAAAAACGACTTTCCGCTGATGTAATTAATTTTTCCTCTTCCAATAGTTCTGTAAAAAAAGGAGAAACCCTGCTGGATACGGTGAACAATATTTTAGCCATGAAAGTGGATATGATTGTAATGCGACACGCAAGCCCTGGCGCGCCACACTTTCTTGCCAAAAATATCGATGCCAATGTAATTAATGCCGGTGACGGTACCCATGAACATCCTACGCAGGCGCTTCTCGATGCATTTTCTATCCGGGAAAAGTTAGGCCAGGTTGAAGGTAAAAAGGTTGCTATTATTGGTGATATTCTGCATTCAAGGGTGGCGCTATCCAATATTTTCGCATTAAAAAAACTTGGCGCGGAAGTAATGGTATGCGGCCCCAGCACCCTACTGCCAAAACACATTCATGAATTGGGCGTATCAGTATCATTAGAGGTGCAAGAAGCTTTACAATGGTGCGATGTAGCCAATGTGCTTCGCATACAACTGGAAAGGCAGCAGGTAAAATACTTTCCTTCGTTACGGGAATACTCTTTGTACTATGGCATTAATAAAAAAATGCTGGATAAGCTTGACAAACAGATTACCATCATGCATCCGGGCCCAATCAACCGTGGTGTGGAACTTAGTAGTGATGTGGCCGACTCAGAACATTCAATTATTCTGGAACAGGTAGAAAATGGTGTAGCCATAAGAATGGCAGTATTGTATTTGCTGGCAGGCAAAAACAAATCGGTATCATTTAGCTGATATTAAAAATCTATTTTTGGGAGAGTACAATATCTATTAATTTTTCCATAAAAAAATCAGGCAGACACACACTTTAAAAACATGTTCTGCCTGATTTTTCCGCAAATACGAAACCTATAACTGATATAGGATAGAATCTATTATTTAAGCTTCATCTTCTGCGGGTGATGAGGACTCAACTTCTTCGCTTTCGGAAACGCCCACCACTCCTTTTATTTCTGCTTTAATACGGTTTTCCAGTTCAACCATTAATTCAGGATTATCTAAAATAATCTGCTTTACGGCATCCCGGCCTTGCCCCAGTTTTTCATCGTTATAAGAGAACCATGAACCGGATTTTTTAATAATATTCATTTCCACTCCGATATCCAAGATTTCTCCTACCTTAGAAACGCCTTCACCATACATTATGTCGAATTCAACAACTTTAAACGGCGGGGCAACTTTATTTTTTACCACTTTTACCCTGGTTCGGTTACCAATAATATTTCCGGTATTGTCTTTAATCTGACCAACTCTTCGGATATCTAACCGAACTGAGGCATAAAATTTCAATGCGTTGCCACCCGTAGTAGTTTCGGGGTTTCCGAAAATTACACCAATTTTCTCTCTTAACTGGTTAATGAATACACAGGAGCAGCCCGTTTTATTAATGGCACCTGTTAATTTCCTTAACGCCTGTGACATCAATCTGGCTTGTAATCCCATTTTACTATCACCCATTTCTCCTTCCAGTTCACCTTTAGGAACTAAGGCAGCTACCGAGTCAATCACAATAATATCAATGGCTCCGGAACGAATTAGGTGTTCGGTAATTTCCAAGGCCTGTTCGCCACTGTCAGGTTGAGAAATCAACAGGTTTTCAGTATCAATGCCCAACTTCTCAGCATAAAGTTTGTCAAAGGCATGCTCGGCATCTATAAAAGCGGCAATGCCTCCTTTTTTCTGAGCTTCGGAAATACAGTGCATGGCTAAAGTGGTTTTACCGGATGATTCCGGTCCGTACACTTCCACTACACGTCCTCGCGGAATACCACCAACACCCAGGGCAATATCAAGGCTGAGAGAACCCGTAGAGATCGCCGGTACATCCACAACCCGGTTATCGCTTAATTTCATAACGGTACCTTTGCCGTACGTTTTGTCCAGCTTGTCAATTGTAAGTTGTAATGCTTTTAATTTTTCAGATTTGTCACTCATAACATTTATTTTTAACGGGTCACATTCTATGTGAAGTTACCATTTCGGCAATCTATTCACAAATTGAACTAACTATTTTTAAATTACTTTATGGGTATATTGTTTAGGTATACATTATATACCTTTACAGTTACAAAAGTATATACCGAAATTGACAACTTATGTCGTTAGTGATGCGGGAATCGTTTCTATATACCATAAAAGAAAGGGCAGAAAGTTTATACAAAGAAAAAGGCAGCAAATTTATCGCGGTTGCTTTTCCTGTCGCAAATGAAGAAGAAATTAAAAAAAATAGAGACGATTTAAAAAAGTTATACTTTGATGCCCGGCACCATTGCTTTGCGTACATATTGGCGGACTCGCCGGAAAAATTCAGGGCCTTTGACGATGGAGAACCCAGGCATTCAGCCGGAGATCCTATTTTGGGTCAGATTCGCTCTAAACAACTTGAAAACATATTGGTTGTAGTGGTTCGGTATTTTGGAGGTACCAAACTTGGAAAAAGCGGTTTGATTAATGCTTATAAAACCGCAGCCGCGGAAGCATTAAATAATGCTGTTATAATTGAAAAAACAATTACCCGAACCTTCCATATTACTTTTGATTACGAAGTTACGAATGAGGTATTACAGCTAGTTCATAGTCTGTCTGTAAATATTGTACATCAGGATTTTGCGGTACAATGTAAATTTAAATTAGCTGTATTACCAAACCAACTGGAAGAAGTAACGGGTAAATTCCAACAGATCAAAAATGTGAAAGTAGAAATTATATAATCAATGGGAAAACTTTTTTCCTAGAGTCCATTTTAAGCCAACCAGCAAACCTAATCCATTATAAATTTGACCGGCATCGAAAGCCAAAGTTGTATTTAATTCCAGATTTGTTTTTGCAGGTAGTTTCGTAAGTGCTTCTATCATAAAATACGACTGATTCAATGGTTTTTTAAAGGCATACAAATACTGCTCAAAATCAGGTGATTTAGTTAACCATTCTCTGATGCCGTTATTCAGTCCCGCATAGGTACCAAAGTTTCGGGTAAAAGTAGCCAGCAATCTGTAATGTAAAGTTTTAGTGGCAAATCCTTCAATGCCTAAGTGGTGCGCTACGATGCGATTGTTTACAATATTTTTATCAAAACTATTGAGATTATCCAGAAAAAGTTCTGCCCTGTCCTTCGTCATAAAAAGAGGAGTTCCAAGGATTTTACCCATATAGGTCCAACCTGAATGATAAAGGTAGTTATTGTAATAATCGTCCCGTCCATCATAGGGAAAACCATAATTGGTATCCATATCTAGCCGGCGATTGGGCAGGCCCGGACTACTTTGGTATTTTGTGTACACATATTCATATAATATATTTTTGATCAATGAATATGGCTTTATAGTCCGCATATTAATTCCCAGAAGCCGGTCGCGATACCCTTGTCGGAAGGTAACGCCTGATTTATCTTCAAACGGGCTTTGGTTGTATACCAGAATTTTAAAATCTTTTAAGTTTATATTAACACCAAAATCAACAATGCCTAAATGATTGCCTAAGGCATTTATTTTTTCTCCTCTAAAGGTGCTGTCAGTGGAGCCTGAGCCTACCAGCACATTCAGGTATTCCCTAAAATTTCGCGGTATTTTTGTACCGCTAGGATGTTTCCCTCCCCACATCGCATAATGGATAATTCCGGCATAAACATTAACAGGAAGTTTACCTCCAGCTTTCAGATAAAACGATTTCAGGTGTAAATAAGGGTTTGCTGTGTCTCTGTCTTTCTCAAACCAGCCATGACCAAAATTACCTTTAAATTGTAAATAGCCTTTGGTAAAAGGGATGTTACTATAATTTGGTACCGCCAATACTATCATAGGGAGTGGCCTTGCATTTCTACTTATAGCCAGGGATCCGGTTGAAAGAGAAGGAGTATGTGTACCCATAGTCGTTTCTTCCCTGCCCGCTCTAAGTTCAAGTATACCATATTTTACTTTTACATACCCCTGTTGCGGTAAAATACTTTTTTTGAGACCATTATTAAAATTTGGTTTACCCAGAAAATCTATTCCGAATGCTATACCAAATTTTTTTGCCTTGCGGTAAGGAGCAGCAACGCCTGCTCTGACCAGTCCATTAAATTGCTGATCGTCAAAAATGCCATAGCGATCAGATAATATCCAAAAAGGTTGGTATTGTTTGGGTGAGCCGGTAAAAATAGTTTCTGCCTGATAGCTGATAGAATCTATGAATTGAGCATTAGCCGGAATTTGCTGGATATAAATTCCAATAATTAAAAAAAAAGGCAGAAAATACCTTTTTAATAAAGTTAAAGGAAAAAAAAATGAGATCAACCTAGCTGGCGTTAAATGAAGGAAACAATTACTGAAAAAAAAATAAAGGCTACAATAAAGTAGCCACATATTTTTAGTAAAAAATTCTCCCAAGCCTACTAAGGCCCAAATAAGTTAAGAAGCGCTGTGTTAAATATTCATTAAAGATTCTCTACGCCGCATTTTGCCAGCAGGGATACCAAACATCATTTTAAAACGCCGACAGAAATAAGCGGTATCTTTATAGCCAACTGCCTTACCAATTTCTCTGATGCTCTTCTTGGTAGTTCGTAATAAATTTACCGCTTGTTCCATCCTTTGGTATTCAATATAATCTTGTGGATTGATCCCAGTTAGCATTTTAAAATACTGGCCTACATAATCTTCTGATACATTGGCTACATTTGCCAGCACTTTGTTTGATAAATCTCCTCCAATGTTTTCTTTGATAAAAGCAAAAATATCGATTAGGCGCGGATCTTTAAAATAGGTGCTGTTGGTAGCAAGTTGCTCTACAAACATGCGGCTCTGCAAAATGTGACGGATAATTTCCACCACCATTCTTTCTGTACTGATTTTGATAATTCTATCTTTTCCAGCCAGGTCCGAAGAGTTTTCTTTTAAAATGTCTTTGATCAGGTCAACAATTTTGTCGTTTTCATCTACCACAAAAGGAGGAATATCCAAGGAGGCAAAGAAATTCACTGAGTCGAAAACTTTTGCCTCAAAAGTAATATAGCTAAAATTATCGGCTTCTAATTTGGTAATATCAGTTGTTTCAAGGGACTGAAAATACAATTCCTTATTGTTGATAAAATCATCATTGGAAAGTTTAACAGCGTCTCCGCTGCCGTAGGTAATTGAAACCATCTTTCCCCCGGGAATAAACAATACATTGCCACCATCTACTACTTCTGCATCCTGTCCATATTTAATTTGTCCACGATTCAGAATTAGGATGGTATTTTCTACATCATAATAATTCTGAATAGTAACAGGCTGAAGAATTCTGATGTTTTTCGATTTAATAAATCGTACGCTGAGCGATTCGATTATTTTATTATAATCTTCCATTCTTAATTTAGGTTGTATTTTTTTAGCAAAAATATCATAAATTTTATATTTGTACTATAAAAGTAATAAAAATATATAAGTTTACAAATAAATTATTATAAGGTAAGAAGTAATATATTCAATTTTTAACATTTATGGGCAATAATAATAAAGATTCAGATCATTTTACAATTTCTCTGGATATTACAATTTTCTGAATTTCACTGGTACCTTCATAAATTTGTGTAATTTTCGCATCCCGCATAAGGCGTTCTACATGGTATTCTTTCACATATCCGTATCCTCCGTGTATCTGTACGGCATCGGTAGTAACTTCCATGGCTACCTGTGAGGCAAATAATTTTGCCATGGCACTGGCTTTGGTAAAGTCCTGTCCGGTATCTTTCAAATAAGCTGCCTGCCAGCAAAGTAACCGAGCTGCTTCTATTTTTGTTGCCATTTCAGCCAGCATAAATTGAATACCTTGGTGCCGAGCAATTTCTTTCCCAAAAGTTTTCCTTTCTTTTGCATAGGCCACAGCAAGTTCCAAAGCGCCGGCAGCAATGCCCAATGCCTGTGCTGCTATGCCAATACGGCCTCCATTAAGTACCTCCATGGCGAATTTAAAACCAAATCCGTCCTCACCAATTCTGTTTGTTTTTGGTACTTTTAAATTAGAAAACATCAGTGAATGCGTATCAGACGCCCTAATTCCCATTTTATTTTCTTTTTTGCCAACCACAAAACCTTCCATCCCTTTTTCTACAATTAAGGTATTAATCCCTTTGTGCTTTTTTGCGGCATCTGTCTGGGCCATCACTAAATAAACTGAAGCTGAGTTACCATTGGTAATCCAGTTTTTTGTGCCATTTATTAAATAATAGTCACCTTTGTCTTCGGCAGTTGTGCTTTGTGAAGTAGCATCTGACCCAGCTTCGGGTTCGGAAAGGCAGAAAGCACCAATTATTTCACCAGTTGCCAGTTTTTTTAGCCATTTATTTTTTTGCGCTTCAGTTCCGAATTTTTCTAGCCCCCAGCAAACTAAGGAGTTATTAACAGACATGCAAACAGAAGCGGAAGCATCTATTTTTGAAATTTCTTCCATGGCCACCACATAGGAAATGGTATCCATACCGCCGCCGTTGTATTCAGGTGATACCATCATGCCCATAAAACCCAGTTCACCCATCTTTTTTATTTGTTCTGAGGGGAATTTTTGTTGTTCATCCCTTTCAATTACTCCGGGTAACAGCTGGTTGCGGGCAAAATCTCTGGCTGCCTGTTGTACAGCAGCCTGCTCTTCAGTTAATTCAATTTTCATGATAGAATATTAAAAAATGAAATTTAACACTTAGTATGTGTAACACACGTATTTATTATGCATGCCTACTATTAAGGTAAAAAATTTTGTATAACCAAATAATCATTCCATAAAAAAAGGCATTTCGATTAAGAAATGCCTGCTTTATTTATTGAAATCGTATATTATCTAATTAGTCTCTGTTACCTAAGAACATGGAGATGAAATACAGTAAGGTTACCAATGAACCCAATGCGGCTACCACATAAGTCATGGCTGCCCACTTCAACGCATCTTTTGCCATTCCATATTCCTGGGGCGAAGCAACCCGGTTGGCCTCAATCCAGGCCAGTGCTCTTCTGCTGGCATCAAATTCAACTGGCAAGGTCACCAATGAAAACAGGGTAATTACCGTATAGCAGGCAATTATAATCAGAATGATGCCTTGAAAGGGAATTTGCATGAAGAACGCACCACCAAAAATACTGATCAGTACTACAATATTCAGAATTTTCGCGCTAACATTTTGAACCGGTACCATAGCGGAACGGAATTCCAGAAGGCTATACGCTTTGGCGTGTTGTACAGCATGACCACATTCGTGTGCCGCAACGGCCGCGGCCGCGGCCGAACGGCCATGATAAACTTCTTCACTCAGGTTTACCGTTTTGTCGGCAGGATTATAGTGGTCAGTCAAACGGCCAGGAACAGAAATTACTCTTACACCCCTGATGCCATTATCATAAAGCATCTTTTCCGCGATATCTTTTCCGGATAACCCGGAACCCAACTGCACCTGCGAATATTTCTTAAATTTATTTTTAAGCCTCTGGCTTACCGCGAAGCTTATAATCATGAAAACAATACCTATGAGTATCAACATTTCTTTATATTTATTTTATTATGTGCGAACTAAAAATTTAACCGGGCCGATATCTTATTAAATCTGCCGTATTTGAAATACGTAAACTGTATTTAAGATGTTTCCAGTTACATTTACAATCAGGACACTTTATTATGTAATATTTGGTGACATCAAATAAAAAATTACAAAAAACAGGTAAGCCTTAAGCTAATATTCAAATCGTTTTTTCCTATTTAATGTGTGCCTTCGCGATAATTTGCTCTCTGGTTTCTCTTCTGGAAATAAGCAGACTAACCGCGAAGCTTATCGCACCAAACACTACAAAAGAGAGTGTTTGGATACCATGGATTAAGGTAGCAAATAGCACACCATCTGATTGAGAAACGCCATATAGCACCAATACGCCGCTTACCAAAATATGAAAGGTGCCGATACCACCTTGTACAGGGGCTGCCATACCCAAACTTCCCATCACCAGCACAGAAAGCGCTGCCAGCAAACCCAACCCTGAAGTTTCGGGCAAAGAAAAGAAAACAAAGTATGAGGTAAGATAATAAAACAACCACATCAAAATAGTGGATGCCCAGAACTGACCTCTCTGTTGTAATTTATTAATACTTAAAATACCATGAATCAATTCTTTTCCCAGCTTGTTCAACCTTTTGTATATCGCATTTTCTCTGATCTGAGTTTTATTCTTTTTTATTATAAAAACACCCAATACTAATAGTATAATGAGAATTCCAGCAACAATTATTATGGTTTGTACATTTAATTTACCCAAAGTACCAGTTACAAAACTCAGAAAAAAACCTTTGAGCCGCTCAAATTCCACAACCAAAGCAAAAATAATTACCGCCAGTAACGAAAAAACATCAATAATTCTTTCTGCCACTACCGTGCCCAGCGAAGTTGTTACAGGAATATCATCGGTACGTTTGAGCATGCCACATCGAGTAATCTCGCCCATTCTGGGTAATAACAAATTAGCAAAATAACCCACCATTACCGCCAGAAAAGTACGGAAAAGGCCCGGTCTAAAACCTATGGGCGACAAAAGTAAGTTCCAGCGATAGGCCCGTGTGGCATGGCTGCCCAAAAAGAGAATCATGGAAAGAACTACCCATTTGTAATCTACCTCACCTAATTTGGCAAGCAGGGCGTTCATGTTCAGATCTTTATATACATACCATAGCAAACCAAAGGCTACCAACAAAGAAATGGTATATTTGAAAATATTTTTTAACATAAATTAGTTAATAACCCTGTTATGCTGATCGGGAAAAATTATAGCAGGTTTGAAAAGTTTAGCTTCTTCAAAATCCATACTTGCATATGAAATAACAATAACAATATCGCCTACCTGTACTTTTCGTGCAGCCGGGCCATTCATGCAAACCATACCACTACCCCGTTCACCCTTAATTACATACGTTTCCAGCCGTTCGCCATTGTTCACATTCACGATCTGCACTTTTTCGTTTTCAATAAGGTTCGCCGCATCCAGCAAATCCTCATCAATGGTAATGCTACCCACATAGTGTAATTCGGCCTGCGTAATTTTTACTCTATGTATTTTTGATTTTAAAACTTTAATATACATTGTACACTCCTACTATCAATACTAAACTTATTCACGAAGAAAAAAGAAGTAAGTTATCTATTAATCTTATATTATGCACATAACCCGCCATACAGAGGGCTACCTGCTTATGCTGGCTGATGTGTTTTACCGGATCCAGACTTTCCGCATCCACTACTTCAAAATATTCTAAGTCCACTTCTGCAATATTTTCAAAATATTCCGCTATCAGTTTTTTAACAGCGTCCACCGTATTGTTCCGCAGCAGTTCCGCTTTGCCCAGGCTCAGTGCCTTGTACAAATGTAATGCCCATTGTTTATCCCGATCTGATAATCGGCTGTTTCTAGACGATAATGCCAGGCCTTGTTCACTCCTCACAGTGGGTACTTGAACCAGTTCGAGCGGGAAGAACAATTCATCTACCAGTTGCTTAATAACGGCAAACTGCTGTAAATCTTTTTGGCCGAAAAATGCTACATCAGGCTGAACCAGGTTGAAAAGTTTGGTAACGACCAATCCAACACCCTGAAAATGTCCTGGCCTGAACTTCCCTTCCATCAAGGTTTCAAGTGTCCCCAAATTGAAATGAATTTTAGGCGTTCCAAAAGGGTAGATGAGGTCGTCAGTAGGACAAAAAAGAACATCGCATCCCAGCATTTCCAGAAAATTTTTATCCGCCTCCAAAGTTCGCGGGTATTTTTTTAAATCTTCTTTGCTGTTGAATTGCATTGGGTTAATATAAATACTACATACCGTAACCAACTTTCTTCGTAGCGAAGTTTCAATTAATTCGGCATGACCCTGATGCAAAGCTCCCATGGTGGGTACCAATCCGACCTTTTTTCCTCTGCTACGTTGTTCAGTAAGAAAATTTTTTAAAGGCAAAAAACCAGTAATTATTTGCATTTAGCTAAGTTAATACATAATAAAAGGGTTGCAAAAGTACGCTTTTCTAATAAAAAATTGAAAA